>NZ_JBLJBV010000028.1:0-59875 GCF_047638075.1 Phaeovulum sp. | reverse complement strand
GCGTCTCGGCCATCAGATCGCGCGGCTTGATCGAGGGGGACAGGCGAAGCCGGCCATGCGATTTTGCGGGTTCGTCGGTCATTTTTCCCGTGCCTCGCGCAGCATGGTGTCTTTGATGTGTTTCAGCGCGGTCTTGCCCTGACCGCTGTGGTTCAGGTTCAAAAATGCGGTCTTCTGCGCGGCGGTCTGGCCAATATTGGCGCGTCCGGCGCGGGGCAGGGCGGCACGCACGTTAGCCGGTACGCCGACAAGGTCCAGCACGATATCCCCCGGACCGGCATGGCCATCGGCGTAGTCCTCAAGCGCTGCGATATGGGTGCGGCTGGGGGCAAGGGCGGCGGCGATGCGCTGCGCCTCAACCGCCGGGTCGATCAGGTCGGGAAAGCGGGCGCGGAACGCATCGAACGTCTCTGTCAGGTGGATCGAGCGCAGCAAATGCCCATAGACAGAATGAATCCAGTCTTCGCGTTCGCGGGTGGTGAACAGGAACTCGACTGTGGCACCCGGAAAGCGGCGCAAAATCTCGCGTCGCAGCTCGCGGCAGATTGGCACCGCTGAAAAGGCATAGCCGCGAATCGTCCGCCGCAGCCAGTTGCGGTGCCCCGGCATTACCCCGGCGAATGTTTCGCGTGACAGCACGATTACCGGCGCTGCGGGAACGGCGTTCAGAAAGGCGCGGATCGCGCGGCGAAAGGCCCAACGCCGCCAGAAGAACGGGCGCTGCGCATAGAGGCGCGCATAGCTGCCCGCGTTGATGAAATCAGCCTTGCCGTAGAACGCGAGATAGGGGGCAAGCGCCTTGCGGTGTTGGCCAAGATACGCTTGCAGGCTGGATGTCCCGGTTTTGTGAAACCCCGCGTGGACAATGACCCGCGTCATTCGGCCTCCTCGGGCGGGTCGACGATGATCCGGCCTTCGGTCAGGTTCACGGTGGGCACAATGGCGCGTGTGAACGGCAGCAAAAGCGCCGTTTTGCGCCCCGGTGCGTAGACTTCCAGAATGTCGCCCGCGCCATGGTTGTGAACGGCCCGCACCTGACCCAGACGCGCGCCGCCGGTGTCCAGCACCTCAAGGCCGATCAGGTCGGTGTGGTAGAATTCGTCATCGGGAAGCGAGGGCAGCTTTTCGCGGTCCGCCCAGAGGGTGACGCCCTTCAGCGCATCGGCCTCTTCCTTGGTGGCGATGCCGGTCAGCCGCACACCCAGGGCACCCGCGATAGTGCGCGTCAGTTTGACCCCAAAGCTGCGGCTGCCATCTTCGGTGTAAAGCGGCGCGTAGGCCACGATGTCTTCGGGGGTCGTGCAGAAGCTTTTCAGCCGCACCTCGCCCTGAACACCAAAAGCGCCCGCAATGGCGCCGACACAGGTTCTGTCACCTTGGGTCATCGGGGGCTCCTTATAGGGAGGGCCGGGCAACGCTGCCCGGCCCGAATTTCCAACGAAAGATTGGCGGCTTATTCAGCAGCCGCTTCTTCAGCAGGGGCGGCCGATTTGGCGGCTTTTTCTTCGGCGCGCTTCACG
Source organism: Phaeovulum sp. (assembly GCF_047638075.1). Taxonomy (NCBI): domain Bacteria; kingdom Pseudomonadati; phylum Pseudomonadota; class Alphaproteobacteria; order Rhodobacterales; family Paracoccaceae; genus Phaeovulum; species Phaeovulum sp. Next base: position 58,355 of record NZ_JBLJBV010000028.1, on the reverse strand, counting down.
GCTTTTGCACCCGGAGTACCGGTTTTGGGGTTGTTGCGGGCGGCTTTTTCACGGACGCCGGCGGCTTCCAGGAAGCGGGCCACACGGTCGGTCGGCTGGGCGCCCTGGCCGAGCCAGTATTGCACGCGCTCCATATCCATTTTCACGCGATCTTCGCTGTCTTTGGCCAGCAGCGGGTTGTAGGTGCCCAGCTTTTCCAGAAAGCGGCCATCGCGCGGCATGCGGCTGTCGGTTGCGACAATAGCGTAATGCGGGCGCTTTTTAGAGCCACCACGGGCCAGACGGATTTTCATCGACATATCATAGTCTCCTTGGGTTTGGTTTGGCCGGGCAAATGCCGGTTATTTCTGTAGTATTTCGTGATGCCTGATGACTTCAGAGATGATGAAGGTCAGGAATTTCTTGGCAAATTCAGGGTCAAGATCGGCCTCAGAGGCCAGCCGTTCCAACCGCTCGATCTGGCGCGCCTCGCGGTTGGGGTCGGAAGGGGGCAGCGCATGTTCGGCCTTCAGGCGCCCCACGGCCTGCGTGTGTTTAAAGCGTTCGGCCAGCGTATAGACCAAAATTGCATCCAGCCGGTCGATGCTTTCGCGGTGCGATTTCAACACCGCTTCGGCGCGGGTCACGTCATCTGTCAGGGCCATCTCCGCCGTGGGGGAAAGGTTGCTTTGGCTCATTTCTTTTTGCCCATGCCGCCAAGACCTGACAGACCACCCGGCAGTTTCAACCCGCCAAGACCACCCATGCCACCCAGACCGCCGGGCATCTTGCCTTGCAGCGCCTTTGCGGCCTGTTCCATCTGTGCGGGGTCCATGTTGGCCATATCGGGCATGCCGCCCTTGCCACCCTTGCCGCCCATCATTCCCTTCATCGCCTGTTTGAGCATCCCGCCCTTGCCCATCTTTTTCATCGTATCGGCCATCTGGCGATGCATCTTCAAAAGACGGTTCAGTTCGGACACTTCCAGCCCGGACCCGGCAGCGATGCGCTTTTTGCGGCTGGCTTGCAGCAGATCGGGGTTGGCGCGTTCGCGTTTGGTCATCGAGTTGATCAGCGCCATCTGGCGGCGGATGGTGCGGTCGTCAAAGCCTGCATCCTCGGCGGCCTTGGCCATTTTGCCCATGCCGGGCATCATCCCCATGACGCCCTGCATGCCGCCCATTTTCAGCATCTGATCCAGCTGGCTTCTCAGGTCGTTCATGTTGAACAGTCCCTTTTGGAACCGCTTCATCATTCGCTCGGCCTGCTCCAGTTCCAGCGTTTCCTGCGCCTTCTCGACAAGGGCGACAATGTCACCCATGCCCAGAATACGCCCGGCCACGCGGCTGGGTTCAAACACCTCAAGCGCATCCAGCTTTTCGCCAAGACCCACAAAACGGATCGGTTTGCCGGTCACCGCCCGCATGGAAAGGGCCGCGCCGCCGCGCCCGTCGCCATCCATCCGGGTCAGCACGACGCCGGAAATGCCGACCTTGCCGTCAAACTCTGCGGCGACGTTCACCGCGTCTTGGCCGGTCAGGCCATCGACCACCAGCAGGGTTTCGCGCGGCTGCGCCACGTCGCGGACGGACTGGACCTCATCCATCAGCACTTCGTCGATGTGCAGACGCCCGGCGGTATCAAGCATGTAGACGTCATAGCCGCCCAGGGTTGCCTGTTGCTTGGCCCGTTTGGCGATCTGCACGGCCGACTCGCCCTTGACGATGGGCAGCGTGTCGACGCCGATCTGCGTCCCGAGGATCTGCAACTGCTCCATCGCGGCGGGGCGGTTGGTGTCGAGCGACGCCATCAAGACGCGCTTGGCGTTCTTGTCTTTCAGCCGTCGGGCCAGTTTGGCCGTGGTTGTGGTTTTACCCGACCCTTGCAGACCCACCATCAAAATGGCCGAGGGCGGGTTGTCAATTTTCAGCGCTTCGGGTTCATCGTCACCGGCCAGAACGCGGACCAGTTCATCGTGGACGATCTTTACGACCTGCTGGCCCGGCGTGATGGATTTGGTCACGGCCTGCCCGGCGGCCTTGCCTTCGACCGCCTTGATGAAATCGCGCGCCACCGGCAAGGACACGTCGGCCTCCAGCAGCGCGACCCGCACTTCGCGCAGCGCGGCGCTGACATCGGCTTCGGACAGCGCGCCTTGCTTGGTCAGTCGGTCAAAGACACCGCCAAGGCGTTCTGAAAGGTTCTCGAACATCTCACGGCCCTCCTTGGGCAAATACCGCAAACCGGCCAATCAAACGACAATCGCACCCGTGGGCGCAACGCGCTGACGGATGGCGATCCCTGACCGCATCAGGGACCGGAAGCCTTATGCCTCCGGGGGAATCTGGGGGTTCTTATGCAAATCGGACGACAGAGTCAACAAAGGTGCTTTGCAGTTGGCGGTATTGCGATCGGCGGGCTGCGCAAGCGCCGGTTTGCTTTTCCGCCGAAGGCCCTTGATCGCGCATCCCCCAAATGTTAGTGATAGATAACTAACTAAGCGAGTCGTACATGTTGATCCGAAAATCTGCCGAGGACCGAAAGGGTGAAATCATCGCCGTGGCGCTGCGACTGGCCGATGAACTGGGGCCGGACCGCCTGACCACAAACGCGGTGGCGCGCGCGGTTGGCCTGACGCAACCCGCTATTTTTCGCCATTTCGCCAGCAAACAGGCGCTGTGGCTTGCCGTTGCTGAACATATTTCCGAAACACTGGCGCTGGCGTGGCAAATGGCGCTGCACCCCCAAGATACGCCCTTGCAGCGTATTGAGGCGCTGATCGCGGCGCAGTTTCATCAGATCGCGCAGACCCCGGCGCTGCCCGCGATCTTGTTTTCGCGTGAACTGAATATCGAAAATGCCCCGCTGCGGCAGGTGTTTCAGACCCGCCTAGCCGAATTTCAGGCGCTACTGGCCGCAGAATTGTCCCAGGCCTGTGACGCGGGGGCCATAGGCGCGGATCTGGCGCCCGATGATGGCGCGGTGTTGCTGACATCGCTGGTGCAGGGCCTGGCGATAAAGTGGTCGCTTGGGGCGCGTGGGTTCGTGCTGCAAGACGAGGGCGCACGGTTATTGAAGGTGCAACTGGCGCAGTTTGCGCCCAAACCTGAAGGAGCAAATTAATGCGGCGGTCAATGCGGACAGGTATTGGAATTGGCATTGTGGTGCTTGTCATTGGTCTTGGCACCGCCTTCTTGATGCGCCGGCCGTTATCGGTCCCGGTGGCCGCATCGGTGCAGGATGTGGCGCTACGGGTCTATGGCCTTGGTACGGTCGAGGCGCGAATCCTGGCGCGGATCGGGTTCGAGGCGGGGGCTGGCGTCACGGATCTGGCGGCGGATGCCGGTGACCATGTGACCCGCGGGCAGGTTCTGGCGCAGCTGAGTACGGTCGAGCAAGAGGCACGGGTTGCGCGTGCGCGCGCGGCACTGACAGCGGCGCGCGCCAGCCTGGCCAAGGCCAAGGCCAATGTGGCGCGGGCAGGCGCGGTGCTTGCTCAGCGCGAGGCTGCCAACCTGCGTCAACAGGAATTGGCCGGGCGCAGTACGATCTCGGCCCAGTCCGCCGAGGAATCGCAGCGCGATGTTGATGTGGCCCGTGCCGATCAGGCGGTTGCCGTGGCTGATGTGGCCGTTGTGCAGGCACAGGCCGAGGACGCCGCCGCCGCGCTATCTTATGAACAGGCCCTGTTGGCGCAGCGCGCCCTGAGGGCCCCGTTTGATGCCGTGATCGTCGAACGTCACGCCGAGGCGGGCGATGTGGTCCGGGCGGGTGACGCGATATTCACCCTGATCGACCCGGCAACAATCTGGATTCTGGCCTACATTGATGAGGAACGCGCCGGGGCATTGGCCTTGGGGCAAACCGCCGAGATTCGGCTTCGGTCCCTGCCGCATCAGACGTTCAGCGGCGAGGTTGCGCGGATCGGGCTTGAAAGCGACCGGATAAACGAAGAACGCCGCGTTTGGCTGACCTGCACCGATTGCCCCACGCAGATGTTTCTGGGCGAACAGGCCGAGGTGCGTATAACATTGGGCCAGCTTTCGCAGGCGGTGATGGTGCCAGAAATCGCGATCAACGGTTTCGACGGGCACACCGGCCGGGTCTGGGTGGTGAACAATGGCAAATTGGCGCAACTTCCCCTGACCTTTGGCGCGCGCAGCGAAGATGCCCGCGTCGAGGTGGTCGCTGGGCTGCCTGACGGTGCAAAGATCGTCTCGGCCCCGATCAAGGGTCTGACCGAGGGGCGCCTTGTGCGTGCGACCACACCGGAGGCCGGGCAATGAACCTTGCGCTACGCGATGTGCAGCACAACCTGTTTCGCTTTTTGCTGACCTGTCTGGGCCTTAGCCTGTTGATGGCGGTCGTCTTGGCGATGATCGGCATTTATAACGGGCTGGTGGCCGATGCGCTGAATATCGTGCGCGCGCCGCAGGTCGATCTTTGGGTGGTCGAGGCGGGAACCAAAGGCCCCTTTGCCGAAGCCTCGAAAGTGCCGGCCGATACGCGCGATGCGGTGGCCCGGCTGCATGGTGTGGCCCAGGCGGGCTCGATCACCTATCAGACGGTAGAGGCGGAATATGGCGCAGACACCGTGCGGATCTATGTCATTGGTTATGAACGCGGACGTCCGGGCGGCCCTGCGCAGATTGCCGAGGGGCGCGGGTTGGAACAAAGCCACTTTGAGATGGTTGCAGACGCCAAGACCGGCCTGACGCTGGGTGACACGATACGGCTGGGGCGCAACCGCTTTACCGTGGTGGGGCTGGTGCGCGATACGATGAACTCGGGTGGTGATCCCGCAGTTTTCATAACCCTTGCTGACGCACAGGTGCTGCAAAGCCAGCTTGACCCCGCTGCTGCACGCATAAAAATCGCGCGGGATGGCAAAATAGGGGGTGAAAGCACGGTTGCGGCGGTGATCGCCCGGCTGGAACCCTCTGCCGATTCCGCGGCGCTTGGCCAGACGGTAAAGCAGTGGAAACACCTTGAGGCGATGACCCAGGCCGAGCAAGAGGACCTGCTGATCCAGTCGGTGGTAGATAAGGCCCGGCGTCAAATTGGCCTCTTCCTGGGGATCTTGCTGACCGTCTCGGCGGTTGTGATCGCGCTCATCATCTACACGATGACGATGGAAAAGTTGAAACAAATCGCTACGCTGAAACTGATCGGGGCGCCTGATCGCACTATCGTCGGGTTGATCGTGCAGCAATCGTTGGCGCTTGGGCTGGTCGGGTGGGGCTTTGGCCTCGTGCTTATACTGGCGCTGAAAGACAACTTCCCGCGCCGCGTGGTGCTGGAGCCGATAAACGTTGCGGTGTTGGGTGCAATCATCTTCGGGGTCTGTATTGCGGCCAGCGGGCTCGGCGTGCGCGCCGCGTTGAAGGTCGATCCCGCTACGGCACTCGGAGGCTGAACAATGGTAGAACATAAAGGAACCGTAATTGTCGATCTGAAGGGTGTCTCAAAACACTATGGTGAGGGCGATACCCGCGTGGATGCGCTGCGTGCGCTGGACCTATCGGTCAGCGCCGGCGAGGTCGTGGCGCTGCTGGGGCCGTCGGGATCAGGTAAAACGACACTGCTGAACGTGATCGGCTGTATCATCGACCCGTCAGCGGGGCAGGTAGTGCTGGATGGAGAGACTGTGTTTGACGGCCGTTGGTTACGCGGCGATCTGCGGCGGTTGAGGCTCGATAAGATCGGGTTCATCTTTCAGGCGCATAACCTGTTGCCGTTTCTGACAGCGCTGGAAAATGTAGCACTTGTGTTGCATCTGGCCGGCCACCCGGCTGCCGCCGCGCAGGCCCGCGCACAAGAATTGCTGGACTACCTTGAAGTAGGCCACCGCGCCCGTGCAATGCCCGCGCTACTATCGGGCGGCGAGGCGCAGCGCGTGGCAATCGCGCGCGCGTTGGCCAATAGCCCACGCATCATTCTGGCCGATGAGCCAACGGCAGCCCTTGACAGTAAACGTGCCGGGATCGTGATGGATCTTTTGCGCAAACTCGCAAGCGAACAGGATGCCTGCATCATTGCCGTGACTCATGATGAAAAGATCCTTGACCGCTTTGACAAGCTGTTTCACCTGCGCGACGGGCGGCTGGAGCAGGACACTGCAAGCCTGATGGAGATGTCATCATGACGGGGCGTAAAACGTTGGGATGGGTGGCGCTGATTTTCGGCGCGCTGACTGTTGTCGCTGGCGGACGAGCGTTGTTTGGCGGCGCTGATATGGGGGCTGTTGTGCCTTTCGTCCTGTGGTTCAATTTCAGCGCGGGTTTTGCCTATATGCTGGCTGGTTACGGGCTGTTGTCCCGAAAACCCTGGGCCGCATCGCTGGCTGTGGCGATCTTTGTTGCCACATTATTGGTAGGGTTGGCCTACGGTGCCCATGTCTTGGGGGGAGGCGCACACGAAACGCGCACCACCGGCGCCATGATCATGCGGACGGGCGTTTGGGCCGTTATCGCGCTGATGGCGTTGCGGCAGCAAAAATAGATGCCCAAGTCAAATTTCGTTGGCGGAAATACTCCCGCCGGAGGCTCCTGGTGGCCGCCACAGAAGCCTCCGGCGGGAGTATTTCCGCCAACGAAAAGCATAGCTACTGTGCCGCAATTGACGCAGGTACAGCAAGGGCAACGATGTCCATCATGATCCGGTTGAGTTCGAAATCCTTGGGCGTGTAAACACGGATAACGCCGAAACCGAGCAATTTTTCGGCGTCTTCCTCGGGGATGATGCCGCCGACGACGACAGGTATATGGCTCAGCCCGGCGTCGTGCATTCGGGTCATCAATTCTTCGACCAACGGAATGTGCGACCCTGACAGGATTGAGATGCCTACCACATGAGCCTCATCTTCGATCGCCTTGGCGACAATCTGTTCGGGGGTCAGGCGGATCCCGTCATAGGTGATATCCATGCCACAATCACGGGCACGAAAGGCGATTTGTTCAGCGCCGTTGGAGTGGCCGTCAAGCCCCGGCTTGCCAACCAGAAATTTCAGCCGCCGCCCCAGTTTCGATGAGGCGACATCAACGGCGGCGCGGATTTCCTCAAGCCCCTCGGTGCGGTTGGAGGGGTTGCGCGACACGCCTGTAGGGCCACGGTATTCGCCATGAACCTGGCGCATGACGCCAGCCCATTCGCCTGTCGTCACCCCGGCCTTGGCGGCGGCAATCGAGGGGGGCATGATGTTTTCACCCGCAGTCGCTGCGGCCCGAAGGGCGGTCAGCGCTGCGGCTACGCCCTTGGCATCGCGCGTCGCACGCCAGGTATTCAGCCGCCCGATCTGGTCGTCTTCGACGCCCGGTTCCACCACCATGATGGCGCCATCGCCCGCCGTCAGCGGCGACGGCTCACCCTGTTGCCAGCGGTTCACCCCGACAACCACGGTCTCATTCGTCTCAATCCGGCCCAGCCGCGCGGCGTTGCTTTCCACCAAGCGGCCCTTCATGTAGTCGATGGCGGCAATTGCACCGCCCATTCCGTCAAGCGTGGCCAGCTCTTCACGGGCGCCCGTTTTCAACGCTTCGACTTTGGCGGTGATTACCGGGTTGCCATCAAACAGGTCGCCGTATTCCAGCAGGTCGGTTTCATAGGCCATGATCTGCTGCATTCTAAGCGACCATTGCTGATCCCAAGGGCGCGGCAGGCCCAAAGCCTCGTTCCATGCCGGAAGCTGCACCGCGCGGGCGCGGGCGTTCTTCGACAACGTTACCGCCAACATCTCGATCAGGATCCGGTAGACGTTGTTTTCGGGTTGTTGTTCGGTCAGGCCAAGGCTGTTGACCTGCACGCCGTAACGAAAACGCCGGTATTTTTCCTCTTCGATATTGTAACGCTCGCGGCAGATTTCGTCCCACAGTTCGGTAAAGGCGCGCATCTTGCAAAGTTCGGTCACGAAGCGGATGCCCGCGTTCACGAAAAACGAAATTCGCCCCACCATTGCGGGAAATTCGGCCGGGGCGATTTTGCCCTTCAGATCGTCCAGCACCGCCACGCCGGTGGCAAGCGCAAAGGCCAGTTCCTGTTCCGGTGTCGCCCCCGCCTCTTGCAGGTGATAGGAACAGACGTTCATCGGGTTCCATTTGGGCAGGTGACGGGCGGTATAGGCCGCAACATCGGTGATCATGGTCAGCGATGGTTTTGGCGGGCAGATATAGGTGCCGCGCGACAGATACTCTTTCACCAGATCGTTTTGCACCGTGCCTTGCAGGGCGTGAATATCGGCGCCCTGTTCCTCGGCCACGGCGATATATAGGGCCAAAAGCCATGGTGCCGTGGCGTTGATTGTCATTGAGGTGTTCATCCGGTCCAGCGGGATCTGATCGAACAGCGTGCGCATATCGCCCAGATGGCAGATCGGCACGCCGACCTTGCCAACCTCACCACGCGACAGGATATGATCGCTGTCATACCCGGTCTGGGTGGGCAGATCGAAGGCGACGGACAGGCCTGTCTGCCCCTTGGCCAGGTTCCCCCGGTAAAGCGTGTTTGACTTTTCCGCCGTGGAATGGCCCGCGTAGGTCCGAAAAAGCCAGGGTTTATCCTTGGCGGGTGCGGCTTTGGGGGCGGCGTCAGTCATGGCGGTCTCCGATTCCTGTCGCAAGAAAGTTGCGGTTACTGCTGAGTTATGCGGAAGAATGTGTCGCTGTCAATTCGCTGCGATGCGGCATTATAAGATATGCCGGGCAATAGTTCTGCCGTGCGCAATAGATGTTGCCAAATCATCGGGCGCTCGGGCAGGGTGCGCGCGCCTTGGCATGCGTCAGGGCGAATGGTTGTTTACAGGGTATGAAATGAAACTGACCTATATTTCCACGTCCGCCATTGCGGTGCTTTTGACGATTTCGCTGGCGTGTCCGGCAGTGGCTGCGAACCGCAAGGTCAACGTCACCAATATGACGAATTACACCATTATTGAGTTTTACGGCTCAAATTCCGGTAGCGATTCCTGGGAGGAAGATATTCTTGGCGATGAGGTGCTGGGGCCGAATGACACGGTGACAATCAACTTTGATGATGCGAGCAACTACTGCATCTTTGATCTGCGGGCCGTGTTCGAAGACGGTGATGAGGTCATCGAAGAGGGTTTCGACGCCTGCACTACAGGTGAGTTGACCTTCAAATAAGTCCCTTTGCACATCTGTATGACCCCGTTTCGCCCAGAATGCTGCGCTTGCGGGGTCATATAATTACAAAAATGTCGCGTTTCGTATTGCATTGTTGCGCGGTGAAACGTATTCCCTAGGTCAAAGCCCGCCGATTCTGCGGTGCGGCAACAGCAGACAGGAGGCCCGCATGGCTCTGGACATCAAAACCGGGATTGCGCCCTACGACGCGCCACAAAAAGACCTCTACGAGGTTGGTGAAATGCCGCCCCTGGGGCATGTGCCAAAGTCGATGTATGCGTGGGCGATCCGTCGTGAACGCCACGGCGAGCCCGACAAGGCCATGCAGGTCGAGGTCGTGGACACCCCCACGATCGACAGTCAGGAAGTGCTGGTTCTGGTGATGGCCGCCGGGGTCAATTACAACGGTATCTGGGCCGGTCTGGGTATTCCGATCAGCCCGTTTGATGGCCACAAGCAACCCTACCACATTGCCGGTTCAGATGCCGCGGGCATCGTTTGGGCTGTGGGTGACAAGGTAAAGCGCTGGAAAGTCGGTGATGAAGTGGTGATCCACTGCAATCAGGACGATGGCGACGACGAAGAATGCAACGGCGGCGACCCGATGTTTTCGCCCAGCCAGCGGATCTGGGGCTATGAGACCCCCGACGGATCGTTCGCGCAGTTCACCCGCGTGCAGGCGCAGCAGTTGATGGCGCGGCCAAAACATCTGACGTGGGAGGAAAGTGCCTGCTATACGCTGACGCTGGCCACCGCTTACCGGATGCTGTTTGGCCACCGGCCGCATATCCTTAAACCCGGTGATAATGTGCTGGTCTGGGGGTCCTCAGGGGGGCTTGGCTCCTATGCGATCCAGTTGATCAATGCGGCGGGGGCAAATGCGATTGGCGTGATCTCGGAAGAGGATAAACGCGATTTCGTCATGGGGTTGGGGGCCAAAGGGGTCATCAACCGCAAGGATTTCAATTGTTGGGGGCAGATGCCCACGGTCAATACCCCCGAATACGCCGCCTGGTTCAAGGAAGCGCGCAAATTTGGCGCGGCGATCTGGGACATCACCGGCAAGGGCAACAACGTCGATATGGTGTTTGAACATCCGGGCGAGGCAACATTCCCCGTTTCGGTGTTTGTGGTCAAGCGCGGCGGCATGGTGGTGATCTGCGCAGGCACCACCGGGTTTAACCTGACGTTTGATGTGCGCTATCTGTGGATGCACCAAAAACGTGTGCAGGGCAGCCATTTCGCCAACCTCAAGCAGGCGTCGGCGGCCAATAAACTAATGCTGGAACGCCGGCTGGACCCTTGTATGAGCGAAGTTTTCCCATGGGCCGAAATCCCCTCGGCGCATATGAAAATGTACAAGAATCAGCATAAACCCGGCAATATGGCGGTTCTGGTGCAATCTCCGCGTGCCGGTCTGCGCACCTTTGACGATGCGCTGGAAGCCAGCCCCAAGCCCTGAGCGTCAGTGCAGGCCCGCGTCAGACCTCTGGCGCGGGTTTGCCATGTTGCGATCACTCCAGATCCCATAGCTTGACTTCACCCACCTCGACCGAGTTTCCGGCCGGGTCGCGGATATAGACGGAATGGGCGCCGTTGGGCCAGATGTGGTAGTGTTCAACCGCAATCCCCAGACTGCGAAAATGGTCACGCCATTGGCCGACCTCTGTGGCATCCTGCGCGCGAAAGCAAAAATGCCCCGCCCCTGTTGCGCCGTGGCGCGGAATGGCGATGGCGGGATCTTCGTGCGCTGAAAATGCGGGATTGAACACCAAAAGCATCTGGGTGCCGCAACGCAGGAACACCAGGCGATCATCCGCCTTTGACACCACCGTCAGGCCAAAGACATCGCGGTAAAACGCCTCGGCGGCGTCAATATCCTTGGCGTAGATTGCGGTTTCCAGCAGGGCCGTGGCAGGTTTCATTGCCTCTCTCCATGTTGATGCGGCCAGTGTGCCACGGTTTGAGGCAGTAGCAAAACCTTTGGCGCGCGTGGCCTCGCGCCTCTTTCGCCTTGCCGCGCCGGGCTTTAAGGTTGCAGCCATGAACCATACCCCGTCCCCCCCCGCGATTGTGTTTTCCGAAGATCAGGCCGAGGCTTGGGACCGGGTTGCCGACGCGCTGTCCGCAGCAGGGGTGGACCTGACCGAGGCCACGACCATGCCCGACGGCGGCGGAAACCGCGTCTTGTCGGTGATCGGCAAGGCGGGGTCGGGCAAAACGATGCTGCTGGCCGCGCTATACAAGGCGTTGGAGGCGGCGGGCGTCGAAACCGTTTCGGGCGATTACGAAAGCAAGAAGCGCAAGGATAAACGCACACTGGCAATTTTGGCCCCGACCAACAAAGCCGCCTCCGTGCTGCGCAATCGGGGCGTGCCAGCGACGACCATTCACCGTATCTTGTATACGCCGGTTTATGACCCGCAGTATGAGCGCATTGCCGAATGGCTGGCAGGGCAGGGCACGCGCCCCACGCTGGATGGTCTGGGGATCAACGGGCTGACCGAAGAGGCACTGGACCGGGCCAAGGCATTTTACGATCAGGTCAAATCCATCCCCGGTGCACTGGCCTCGGCTGGTTTGCGCGGGTCAGACTTCATTCAGGGGTGGAAGCGGCGTGAAGACCCGCTTGATATTGGGTTTGTCGATGAATCCTCGATGCTGGATGAGCGCCAGTTCGATGATCTGCGCGAAATCTTTCCCACCCTTGTGCTGTTTGGCGATCCGGCGCAGTTGGCCCCGGTCAACCAATCGGGCGAGATGGTGTTTGAGCGCCTGGGCGCCGAGAAAAAGCTGATCCTGCACCGTATCCACCGCCAGACGCAGGATAGCCCGATCCTTGACCTTGCCCATGCGCTGGGAGATGATTCCCTGACCTTCGAGGCATTCGAGCGGATGGTAGAAGAGGCCGCGCGGTGCGATGACCGCGTGGTCTGGGCCGAACGGGTGGAAAGCGACTTGATGGCGCGCAGCCCGGTGCTGGTCTGGCGCAATGCAACGCGGATCAGGCTGATTCAGGCGTTCCGCAACGCCCACCTGGCCCCCGCCGATGTGCTTTTGCCCGGCGAGCCGTTGATTTGCGACGGGATCGAACTGCCGCTCAAACACCGCAAGAAACGCATCGACCTGGAGGCCCGCGGCCTGATCAAAGGGGCGCAAGTCATCTACCTTGGCCCCGGCAAGAAGCCGGGATTTTCGCGGCTGCATGTCATTGGTGCCGAAGATCCGCGGATCTCGGCGGCCTCGATCATCAAGATCGAAATCCCGGATCAGGAAGAACCCTTCATTCCGTTTGCCGCGCGGATGGGGGCCGCCTTTCTGCACGGCGCGGCGGTGACCATCCATAAGGCGCAGGGTTCGCAGTGGGAAAATGTGCAGGTCTTTGCCCCTGACCTTTACGCCGCCTACCGCGCGGGCCGCACCGAAGCGGGAATCCCCCTCTGGAAGCGCCTCGCCTATGTCGCCATCACCCGTGCGCAGCATCGCCTGCTTTGGGTTGTGAAAAATCGTCTTGCGCGTCCCTTGGCGCCGCTTTCGACCGATGACCTGCCGCGGGGCACTGCCCCCTTGTCGTTGGCCCCCGACGAAGATTAATCCTCAAAAAGAAGGCTGGGGCTTTAAAGGTGCGGCCGGGCGGCCTAGTCTTGGGGCGATCGTTTCAGGGGAGGGTGCGGATGCGCTGCGTTTTCGTTCAATTTCGGTGCCAACCGGGCAAGACCTACGAGGTGGCCGATGCCGTCTATGACCGCGAGGTGGTAAGTGAGCTTTATTCAACCTCGGGCGAATATGATCTTATTGCCAAGGTCTACATCCCCGAAGACGAGGATGTGGGGCAGTTCCTGACCAAGGCGTTGTTCGATATTCCGGGAATCAGCCGGACACTGACCACAATGACGTTCCGGGCATTCTGATGGGGGTCATGGTGATTACCGGCGCCAGTTCCGGTATTGGCCGTGCGGTCGCCGAACGCGCGTTGGCAAGCGGCTGGCAGGTGGCACTTTTGGCACGGCGGGCGGATCTGTTGGAGGAAATTGCAGGCGGGCAGTCTGATGGCTTGGCGCTGCCGTGCGATATTACCGATGAAGCGGCCGTTGCGAATGCCTTTGCAAGCACAGTGGCAAGATTTGGTCGGGTTGATGTCTTGTTCAACAACGCAGGCAGCTTTCCCCCCGGCGCATTGATTGATGAAATCAGTCTGGAGCAGTGGCAACGCACGCTGGATGTGAACTTGACGGGGATGTTTCTATCTGCGCGGGCCGCTTTTTCGCAGATGCGCACCCAAGACCCGCAAGGTGGCCGGATCATCAACAATGGCTCGATCGCGGCGACGACGCCGCGCCCCGGTTCGGTATGCTATACGGCCAGCAAACATGCGGTGACCGGGTTGACCAAAAGCCTCGCGCTTGACGGGCGGCCCTACGGCATTGCGGCGGGCCAGATTGACATCGGCAACGTGCGTACTGACCTCGCGGCCCGGATGGAAAAGGGCGTGCCCCAGGCCGATGGCAGTATCCGCCCGGAACCGATGATGGAGGTGGCCGATGTGGCCAGTGCGGTGTTGCATATGGCCAGCCTGCCTGCGGGGGCGAATGTGCTGCGGATGACCGTTATGGCGACGACAATGCCCTTTGTCGGCCGGGGTTGACGGCACTTCAAAGCGACCCGGCCAAGCCCCCCACATTCAGGCGCGAGCGATAGCCAGCGCAAGGGGTAGTGCGTGCGCAAAAGCATCCATCGCTACCACCGGCCCACAGGAAACACGAATGCAACGGTCCTGCGGCGCGATAAAGGGCATCCGTGCGAAGATGTCGTTTGCGGTCAGTGCGGCCAGCGTCGATCGGGCAAAGGCACCGTCTGCGCCGCAATCCATGGTGACGAAATTGGTAGCTGACGGCAATGGGATCAGCCCGTTGGCCACGGCGATTTCGGCCAGACGGCGCCTGGAGCCCGCCACCTCGGCGCAGACATGGGCCAGCCAGCCCTGATCAGCCAGCGCCGCCAGCGCCCCCGCCTGACTGATCCGGCACATGCCAAAATGGTTGCGGATCTTGTTGAACGCGGCAATCAGCGGTGCCGCCCCGATCGCATAGCCCACCCGCGCCCCCGCCATGCCATAGCCTTTGGAAAAGGTGCGCATGCGAATGACCCTTGGATCGTCAGGGTCAAGATCGGGAGCGGTGCCTTTCGGGGCAAGGTCGATATAGGCTTCGTCCAGCACGATCAGCGTGCCTTGCGGTGTGCGCGCGACCATCTCGGCAATGGTGGCGGCAGGGTGGTGGCTGCCCATCGGATTGTCGGGGTTGGCAATATAAAGCAGTTTGGCCCCGGTCCGGTGCGCCGCGGTCAGCAACGCCTCGGGGTCTTCGTGGTCGCCGTTATAGGGTAGCTTGTGCAGCAGCCCGCCAAAGCCCGCGACATGATAGTTGAACGTGGGATAAGCCCCGTCCGAGGTTACAACCGCATCGCCCGGCCCCACCAACAGCCGCGCGAGATACCCCAAAAGCCCGTCGATGCCTTCGCCCACAACGATGTTTTGCGGCCCACACCCATGATGCGCCGCCAACGCCTTGCGCAGATCGTGATTTTCCGGGTCGCCGTACATCCAGACTTCGGCGGCCGCCGATGCCATCGCCGCAACTGCGCGGGGCGATGGGCCAAAACCATTTTCATTCGCACCCAACCGGGCGGCAAAGGCCCGTCCGCGCAAACGCTCTTGCGTCTCGGGGCCGACGAAGGGCACAGAGGCGGGCAGGGTCTGAACAAGGGGCGTGTAGCGTGGGCCGATCATGCCATCAGCCGTAAGGCGAATTCCCGCGCCTCGCAAGAGGGCGTGGCCGCTCACATGACTTTGCGTCACGGCCCGGTGCAAGGGCGGTGACCCGGCGCGCCGCCACCGCTATCATTGGCCGACAGTAAAGGAGGTGCCGATGACCCGCGTGACCCTGACCATGGACAAGGGTGTAGCCCATGTTACCCTGTCCCGCCCTGAAAAGATGAACGCCGTCGATATGGAAATGCTGGATGCGGTTCTGGCAATGGGTGACCATCTGGCCGGGGTTGAGGGCCTGCGCGCTGTGGTGATTTCGGGCGAGGGCAAAGCCTTTTGTGCGGGCCTTGATGTGGCCAGCTTCGCGATGCTCGCGGCAAGCAATCCCGAGGGCCTGATCATGCCGCGCAGCCACGGTGACGCCAACCGGTTTCAGCACTTTGCGCTGGTCTGGCGCAGCTTGCCGGTGCCGGTAATCGCAGCGCTGCATGGCGCATGCTTTGGCGCGGGGTTTCAACTGGCGCTGGGGGCTGATATCCGCGTCGCTTCTCCGGAAGCACGGCTTGCGGTGATGGAAATGAAATGGGGGTTGATCCCCGATATGGGCGGTATGGTGCTGTTGCCGGAACTGACGCGCGGCGATGTCATCCGCCACCTGACCTACACCGCCGAACCCATCGCCGCCGCCCAGGCCGAACGCTGGGGCCTCGTCACCGAGATCGCGGCAGATCCGCTGGCCCGCGCGATGGCGCTTGCGCATACCATCGCGGGCAAAAGCCCCTCGGCGGTTCGCGCGGCCAAGCGCCTGATCGGGCTGGCCCTTACCGCCGATGCGGCCACGGTGCTGAATGCGGAATCGCGCGAACAGACCGGCCTTGTGGGGAAACCTGATCAGATGGAGGTCATCGCCGCCAATCTGGCCAACCGCCCGGCTGTGTTTGATCAACGTTAGCCTTTGTCGGGTCTGAATACCCCTGTCATAGGCCCCCCCGATGGCAGATGCGCCCAGACGCGGGGTATTCAGACCCGAAATATCAGCCCAGATCTGCCAGCCGCTGAAGCGCGCCACGGATCTTGGCCGCCTCTTCTTCACCGGCGGCCAGCTGTTCGCGGTTTTCCGCGACCACATCTTCGGGGGCCGAGGCGAGGAATTTAGGGTTGTTTAGCCGCCCGCGCAGCCCGCTCAGTTCCTTTTCCAGCTTGTCATAGGTTTTGGTCAGGCGAGTCTTTTCTGCGGCCACATCAATCACCCCGTCCAACGGCAGGGCAAATTCCGCACCCGGCACCGCGATCGAGATTGCCCCTTTCGGGGTGCCCCCTTCGGTCACGCTGTCGATCCGGGCAAGACGGAAGATCAACGCCTCGTTGCGGGTCAGGGCTGTGCGGGCGGTGTCATCCGCCTGGGCCAAAAGCATCGGCAGCTTCAGCGCTACCGGAACCCCCATCTGTGTGCGCGCCGAGCGGATATCTTCGATCAGCCCGATCACCCAGTTTATTTCACGCATTGCCTCGGCATCTATCAATTCGGCGCCATAGGTCGGCCAATCGCCATGCGCCAGCATCTTGGCCCGGGTTCCGGTCAGCGCCCATAGCTCTTCTGTGATGAAGGGCATGATCGGGTGGGTCAGCAGATAGCACTGATCCAGCACCCAGCGCATGGTGGCGCGGGTTTCGGCGGCGTGCTCGCCGTCAAACAGGGGCTTGGCAAATTCCACATACCAGTCGCAGACCTTGCCCCAGACAAAGGCATAAAGCGCGTTTGCCGCATCGTTGAAACGGTAGTTCGAAAGCGCCTCGTCAACCGCTTCGCGCACCCGCGCGGTTTCCGAAATGATCCAGCGGTTCACGGTATGGCTGGCCTCGGGCACGCCCACCACCGCGGCGGCCTCAAACACGCCGTTCATTTCGGCAAAGCGGGTAGCGTTCCAAAGTTTGGTGCCAAAGTTGCGGTAGCCGGCAATCCGTTGCGTCGAAAGTTTCAAATCGCGCCCCATTGCTGCCATCGCGGTCAGGGTAAAGCGCACCGCATCCGTGCCGTATTCGTCAATCAGCTCCAGCGGGTCCAGGACGTTGCCTAACGATTTGGACATCTTCTTGCCCTTCTCGTCGCGCACCAGCGGGTGCACATAGACGGTGCGGAACGGCACATCGCCCACCACGGCAAGCTGCATCATCATCATCCGTGCGACCCAGAAAAAGATGATGTCAAAGCCGGTGATCAGCACCGAGGTCGGAAAATATTTCTGCAACTCGGGCGTGTTTTCGGGCCAGCCGAGCGTGCCGATGGGCCAAAGCCCTGATGAAAACCAGGTGTCCAGCACATCCGGGTCACGCCAAACCGGATATACCAGCTTTGAGGGATCCTGATCCACCGCGTACTCCGCCAGTGCGTCGGCCAGACGAAGCATGGCGGTGTGTTTGTCTGCAACCTCGATGATCTTGGCATGGGCAATCGGGTTTGGGGTGTCGGCTATCTCGTCGCGAAAGGCGCCCTCCACCTCCTCGAATGAGGCTGCGCAATGGGTCACTTCGCCGGCATGAACCATCCCGCCATCAATCAGCAGTTTCAGCAGGTCCACCTCGTCAAGGTCGCCTTCTTCGCCTATTGGCGCCTCATACCCCAGATCAAGACCATACCAGACCGGGATCTGGTGCCCCCACCAAAGCTGGCGCGAAATGCACCACGGTTCGATATTCTCAAGCCAGTGAAAGTAAACCTTCGCATCGCGTTCGGGCAAAATCTGGGTGCGCCCGTCGCGCACCGCGTCAATCGCGGGCTGCACGATTCTGGCGGTGTCAACAAACCACTGATCGGTCAGCATCGGCTCGATCACCACTTTCGAGCGGTCGCCAAAGGGCTGCATGATCAATTTGTTTTCTACATAGGGCACCAAAACGGTTTCTTCGCCGTCATCGGTCTCGTGTGTCTCATGGATCATCACGGCAAGCCCGGCGGCGTTGATATCCTCAATCACCGCCTTGCGGGCCTCAAACCGATCCAGCCCCCGGTATTTTTCCGGCACAAGATTCAACCCGTCCACCTCGGCCTCCGAGGCGGCGCGCCCGGCGGCAATCTCGCGGGCGCGGTCCACGGCCTCCTCATAGGGCTGGTCATCTGCCCGCATCGCACCTTTGGTATCCATCAGGCGATACATCGGCAGGCCGCACCGCTTGGCCACCTGGTAATCGTTGAAATCATGCGCGCCGGTAATCTTTACCGCGCCAGACCCGAAATCCGGGTCCGGGTATTCGTCCACGACAATCGGGATCAGACGATCACACAGCGGCAGATGCACCATCTTGCCGACAATCGGCGCATAGCGTGTGTCCAGGGGGTTCACCGCAACGGCGCCGTCGCCCAACATCGTTTCCGGCCGCGTAGTGGCGATTGAGATGTAATCGCGGGTCTCGCGCAGGGTTATGGCCCCGTCTGCGTCCTTTTCGATGTATTCATAGGTCTCGCCTCCGGCCAGCCGGTATTTGAAGTGCCACATATGGCCCTTCACCTCGACATTCTCGACCTCCAGATCCGAAATCGCCGTTTCAAAATGCGGGTCCCAGTTGACCAGCCGCTTGCCGCGGTAGATCAGACCCTTGTTGTGCATCTCGACAAAGACCTTGATCACCGCCTGCTGGAAATGCGCATCCATCGTAAAGGCGTTGCGCGACCAGTCACAAGATGCGCCCAACCGCTTGAGCTGGTTGATGATCGTGTCACCCGACTGCTCTTTCCACTCCCAGACCTTTGCCAAAAACGCCTCACGGCCCAGCTCGCGCCGGCTTGGCTGGCCATTTTTCGCCAACTCCCGCTCAACCACCATCTGGGTGGCAATCCCGGCATGGTCCTGCCCCGGTTGCCACAACACGTCAAACCCGCGCATCCGGTGCCAGCGCACCAGAATGTCCTGAAGCGTGTTGTTGAACGCGTGGCCCATATGCAGCGATCCGGTCACATTCGGCGGCGGGATCATGATGCAAAACGTCTCATCGCGCGAGGCATTCGCCCCCGCGGCAAAGGCGCCCGCCGCTTCCCATCGGGCGGCGATACGGGCTTCGGCTTCGGTCGGGTGGTAGGTTTTTTCCATCGGCATCGTCGTGCATCCTGCTTGGTTGTCGCTTGTTTAACGAACCCCCCCGCCGAGGGAAAGCCTTTGCCCCTTTTCGTTGGCCCAAATACTCATACCCGGCTCTACACGGCGCGATCCATTTTTGTGGAAAGATGGATCAGGCTCTCTGACGACTTCACTCCGGTCATCTCACCGATATGATCCAGCACAATATCAAGTTGCGTGGTGGAGGGCGCGGCCAGTTGCAACAACAGATCCACCCGGCCCGAGGTGGTGTGGATTCGCTCGACCTCGGGCACCGCCTTCAGGCGCGTCAGAATTCCCGCCTGCGCCCGTGGCTCGATCGTCAGCAAAACGGTCGCCCGGATGCGCCCCTGACGCGCGGCTTCGCCCAGCTTGACAGTGTAGCCGGCGATCATGCCGGTTGTTTCCAACCGCTCCAGCCGTGCCTGAATCGTTGAGCGCGCAACCTTCAATCGCCGCGCCAGCGTGGCCACTGACATGCGCGCATCGCCGCCCAGCAGGCCCAAAATGTTGCGATCCAGTTCGTCCATTTGCCCTCACCAACAGTTTGACCGGAGTTTTCGTCATTATAACCATCCAACACCACACTTCTAGTCTTTAGATCGGTAAACTTGTGCCCCATATCGCCCTGACGAAAGTTCAGGAAAAGGGCGGCTCATCCGCACCTGGCCTGGTTGGTTGAAACGCGTAAGCGTCTCCCGACCCGTAAAGCCGGGGCAAGAGGTGGCTGCGTTCTGTTGGCAGGAGCGTGCTGATGGGACTCTCGAAAACTATTTGGGCTATGCCTTCCGAAATCATCCGCATCAAGGAACCCGATCACCCGGTTCTGGTGTTTGCGCCCACCGTTCTTCAGGCGACCGCGCGGCGGTTTCTGGCCGGTTTTCCCGGGCTCGTGACCTATGCGGTAAAATCCAACCCCGATGAGATGGTAATCCAGAATCTGGTTGCCGCGGGGGTCAAGGGGTTTGACGTCGCGTCCCCGTTTGAAATTGATCTGATCCGTCGCCTCGCACCCGGGGCGGCGCTGCACTATCACAACCCGGTGCGGGCGCGCAGCGAAATTGCCCATGCGGTTGCCGCCGGGGTCAAATCCTGGTCGGTCGATTCGATCTCCGAGTTGGAGAAACTGATTGCGCAGGTTCCTGCCGAAGATTGCGAAATCTCGGTTCGCTTCAAGCTACCGGTAAGCGGTGCGGCCTATAACTTTGGTGCCAAATTCGGCGCGACCGCAGACCTGGCCGCCCAGCTTTTGGCGCGGGTGGCCCAGGCGGGTTTCGTTCCGTCGCTGACCTTTCATCCGGGTACGCAATGCACGGATCCGATGGCGTGGGATGCCTATATCCGCACCGCCGCCCAGATCTGCGCTGAGGCTGGTGTTCAGCCCCGCCGGCTGAATGTGGGGGGTGGCTTTCCATCGCACCGCAACGTCGGCCCCGCACCCGTGCTGGAGACGATATTTTCCCTGATTGATCGTGTCGCCACAGAGGCATTTGGCGATGCCCGCCCGGCACTGGTGTGCGAACCGGGCCGCGGCCTTGTGGGCGATGCGTTTTCACATATCACCCGCGTCAAAGCGCTGCGTGACGGGGTGCATGTCTTTCTCAATGACGGGGTTTATGGTGGTTTGGCCGAATTACCGCTGATTGGTAATATCGACCGGATTGAGGTGATTTCACCTGAAGGAAAAATTCGCCGGGGCGCAACGATCCCCCGCGTCGTTTTTGGCCCCACCTGCGACAGCGTCGATCGTCTGCCGGGCGATCTGGACCTGGCGGGCGACCTTGAAGAGGGCGACTTTGTCGTGTTTCACGGCATGGGCGCCTATTCCTCTGCGACCAATACCCGGTTCAACGGTTTTGGGGCGATGGAAACTGTTACCGCCATGTCTTTGCGCTTTGAAACGGCCTGAAACGGACACGGCTTCGTCAATGACCTGACAAGATCCTTGCCCTATACTGAGGGCAAGGATCTTTCATTTGGGCCATTGCGATGCGACTGCGGCGTAATACCGGACGGGGCACAAGGGGCAGGCGATGCGCGCATTGATTGGCCGCCTCGTTGCGATGCTGCGTGGCGCAACCCCGGTAGACCCCGCCGCGGCCCCTTTGCCCGCGCGTATTCAGCGCGATCCGGTCGATCATGTGGTGTTGCTGGATGGCACGATGGGCAGCCTGCGCCCGCATGAGCAAACTTCAATCGGCCTTATTTATCAGATGCTAAGACGCAGTAACCCGCGCGCTTCGGTCTATTACGGCAAGGGGCTGCAATGGCAGGAATGGCGTCAGTTATCGGATGTGATGCTGGGCTGGGGCGTTGATCGTCAGATTCTACGCGCCTATGGCTGGCTTGCCAGCCGCTACCGTCCGGGCGACCGAATATTTCTGCTGGGCTATTCGCGCGGTGGTTTTGCCGCCCGCTCGCTTGCCGGGGTTATTGACCGCGTTGGCTTGGTCCGGGCCGACGTCGCAACCGAACGCAATATCCGCCTGGCCTGGCGCTATTACGAGGCTACGGTTCAACGCCCTGCGGCCGCGGCGTTTCATCGTCGCTTTTGCCACCCCACGACGCCGGTGGAAATGATCGGCGTGTTTGATTCCGTAATGGCTTTGGGTCTGCAACTGCCGTTCCTGTGGCTGATCAGTGAGCCGCGCTACCGTTTCCATGACCACCATCTGGGTAACTGCGTCAAGCGTGGCTATCAGGCGCTGGCCCTGAACGAAAACCGATCAGTGCTGGAGCCGCTGATTTGGGATTGCAGGGAATCGGGGGCGTCCCGCGTTGAACAGGTCTGGTTTCGCGGTTCTCACGGCGATATCGGTGGCCAGTTGGGCAAACAAGAGTCGGCGCGCCCGCTGGCCAATATCCCGCTCGTCTGGATGCTGGAATGTGCCGAAGGGTGCAATCTGTCGTTGCCTGAAAACTGGCGCGACGACTTTCCAACAGATCCCGCAGCACCCTCGGTCGGGTCGTGGCGTGGCTGGGGCAAGATGTTTGTGTTGCGGGCGCCGCGCGTGGTGGGCCGCGATCCCTCCGAACGCATTCATGAAAGCGCACTTGGCGCGCCGCGCGACTGGCGGTTGATCGTATGGCCCTGGCTTGCCAAGCAAAACCGCCGTCAGGCCGAGCTAAGCCGGATCCCCCATGACCAGGCAGGTGGTGGCGCCGGTGGCGTATAGTTTACCGTCTTCGGTGCCGCGCACTTCGCCCCTTGCCACCCCGGTAGACCGGCCCACATGCTGCGCCTCGCCCAGGGCTGTGACCTGCATCCCCAAGGGAACGGGCCGAATGATGTTCACCCGGTATTCCAACGTCGTGTAATACTGGCCCTTGGGCAAAAGCGTCATCACTGCGCAGGCCATGCAAGTATCCAGAACCGTGCCATACCAGCCGCCATGCACCCCGCCAAAGGCGTTTGTGTGGCCAAATTCCGGCGCGCCGGTCACGGTGACGCGCCCCGGCTCTGCCCCGTCTATGCGGTAATTCATCAGCCCGGCAATAGTGGCGGTCGGCAACTGCCCCTCAGCCAAAGCCTGCATGAACTCCAACCCCGACATTCCCCGCAACTGTGCCAAGGTCAGAAAATCACCGGGTGTCTGGGCGTAGCGTGGCGGCATATAAGGGCTCCTTCTTGCGCCCGCAGGCTAACGCGCGCCGAACTGCCCTGCCAGCCCCCGGCCATGAAAAAGGGCGGGCATAGCGCCCACCCGTTCACCTTTTTTATCGGCCCTGCCCAGGATCTGCCCGTCAGGCTACTTTCTCAAGGCATGGGGTGGGCGTAATGCCCAAGGCGTGGCAGACATCGCGCGTCAGATGCGGCCGGTTGAGCGTGTAGAAGTGCAAATCCTCCACGCCGCCCGCCATCAGATTATCGCAAAGCTGCGTGCAATGCGAGATCGCCAACAAATCCTCGCGCCCGTCACGCCGTGCGGTGGCAAAAGCCTCGTCCAGCCGCGCGGGAACCTGAGTGCCGCAGCGCTGGGCGAACCGCTTGGTGCCATCCCACGACTGGATCGGCAATATCCCCGGAATGATCTTTGCCGTGATCCCTTCCTTCACGCAGGCATCGCGAAAGCGAAAAAACGTGTCGGCCTCAAAAAAGAACTGCGTAATGGCGCTGGTCGCCCCCGCGTCGCATTTGCGCTTTAGCCAGCGCACATCGGCAAAGGCGTCAGTGGCATCAGGGTGCGGTTCAGGATAGGCACCACAGCGGATGGTGAACCGCCCGTCTTCGGCCAGCGCCTCGATCAACTCGACCGATGAGGCAAAGCCGTCGGCATGCGGGGTGAACCGCTCGGCGCCTTTGGGGGCATCACCGCGCAGGGCCACGATCTCGGTCACGCCCGCCTCGGCATAGGCATTGACGATCTCCATCGTCTCGGCGCGGGTCGCATCGACGCAGGTCAGGTGTGCCGCCACATTCAACCCGTAGTTCTTGCCGATCGTCGTGACCGCCTCGTGCGTCAGCTTGCGGGTGGTGCCGCCCGCGCCATAGGTCACCGATACGAACCCCGGTTTCAGCGGCGCCAGAACCTGCACCGTTTCCCACAGCCGAAAGGATGCATCCAGCGTCTGCGGCGGAAAAAACTCAAAGCTGATACGCGGTGGGGTCATGGTGAAATTCCTTTTGTTCCTCCCCTTGTGTCGTAAAAATGAATGTGAGACAAATTCATAATTCTCAAGAAGATTATGAAAGACATCGTAGGTCAGAACCTCATGCATCTGGAATTGCGCCATCTGCGCACCATAAAAGCCATTCACGATGCGGGCGGGCTGGCCCGCGCCGCTGACATCTTGCACATTACCCAGTCGGCATTGTCGCACCAGGTCAAGGGGCTGGAAGAACAGGCCGGGGTCGAACTGTTCGTGCGCCGCTCCAAACCGCTCAAACTCTCGGCGGCGGGGCAAAAACTGCTGCGCCTTGCCGAACGGATCCTGCCCGAAATTGACGCAATAGGCGCCGAGTTTGCCGCCTTGCGGTCGGGTCGGGCGGGGCGGTTGCATATCGCCATCGAATGCCACGCCTGTTTTGACTGGCTGTTTCCGGTGCTGGAACAGTTTCGCCGCGCCTGGCCCGATGTCGATGTCGATATTCGCCCGGGCCTCGCCTTCGGCGCGCTGCCGGCACTGATGCGCGAAGAGGTGGATCTTGTTATCTCGTCTGACCCCGAGGATTTGCCGGGCGCAGTGTTCCACCCGCTGTTCGATTACGCGCCGATGCTGGTCGCTGCCGCCAGCAGCCCGCTCGCCGCCAAACCCTTCGTCGAGGCCGAGGATTTTCGCGACCAGATGCTGATCACCTACCCGGTTGAGCGCGCCCGTCTGGATATTTTCAGCGAACTTCTTGGCCCCGCCAAGGTAGAGCCGCGCAGCGTGCGCCAGGTCGAACTGACCGCCGTTATCCTGATGCTTGTGGCCTCGGGGCGCGGCATCTCGGTTCTGCCAGACTGGGTGCTGCGCGAGGTGAAATACCAGCCCGACTACATCACCCGCCCGATTACCGAAAAAGGCCTGACCAAACGCCTTTACGCCGCTACCCGTTCCGAGGACGCCACCGAACCCTTCATGGCGCATTTCCTGCGCCTGGCCCGGACCGAACCGGTCAAGCTGCAACGTGCCTGATCGCTTTTTTTTGGCAAAAATACTCTCGGGGGGGGGCGCTTTTTGAAAAAAAGCGGCTTGGGGGGCAGACAGCCCCCCGTCTGGCGGCTCGCCCAGTGCGCAAACCTCTTGGATTCCCACGCCCGCCCGCGTATAGCCAGCGCCTGACCGTGAAGGAGCCCCCGGATGCAAGGTAGCGCAAACCTCAACCTGATGATCAAGGCTGCCCGACGGGCGGGCCGCTCGCTCGTAAAAGACTTCCGCGAGGTGGAAAACCTTCAGGTCTCGTCGAAAGGGCCGGGGGACTTTGTGTCCAAGGCCGACCGCGAGGCCGAACGCATCATCAAGGATGATCTGCGCACCGCGCGCCCGTCCTATGGCTGGCTGGGGGAAGAAACCGGCGAGGGTGAAGGCGAAGACCCGACCCGCCGCTGGATCGTCGATCCGCTGGACGGCACCACGAACTTCTTGCACGGGTTGCCGCATTGGGCGGTCTCGATCGCGCTGGAGCACAAGGGCGAGATCGTGGCAGGTGTGGTGTTCGATGCCGCCAAGGATGAGATGTTCTACGCCGAGAAGGGGCTTGGTGCCTTCATGAACGAAACCCGTCTGCGGGTTTCAGGGCGTCGCAACATGATTGACGCGATTTTTGCGACTGGCGTGCCCTTTGCCGGGCGCCCGACGCTGCCGGCGACGTTGCAGGATCTGGCCCGGCTGATGCCGGTTTGTGCCGGGGTGCGACGCTGGGGCGCGGCGGCGCTGGATTTGGCCTATGTGGCCGCTGGCCGTTATGACGGCTATTGGGAACGCGGGCTGAACGCCTGGGATATGGCCGCCGGTCTGGTCATTGTCAAAGAGGCGGGCGGCTTTGTCGGTCCGGTTCGCGAGGGGCGCGATATGCTCGCCTCGGGGGCGGTGATCGCGGCGAATGCCGAGCTGTTTGCGCCGCTGTGCAAAGTGCTGCGCGAGCCGGCATAAGGGAGGGGGGCTTTGCCCCCCTCTGGGCCTTGCGGCCCATTCACCCCCCAGAGTATTTTGGCCAAAAAAAAGCCCGATCAGCGGCGCCTGCGCACGACCGGTATGTTTGTGCGGGTATACTCTTTTCCAGGATGCGAGGGGCGGCCATGTGTGCGCCCCCAATAGGCTGTGCCGCCGTGTTTCAGCCAAACCGGGATCGTCATCAGCACGCCGGCACCAAAGCCGCCCGCATGTGCCCAATAGGCGACTCCGTCCGTGATACCAGCTGTGCTGCCATTGAGCACCTGGATGCCGAGCCATACGCCCAAGACCAACCATGCCGGCACCGGAAATATCCGGAAGAAAATGATGAAGATGAACAGAACATCGACCCGCGCCCGTGGAAAGAGAAGCAGATAGCCCCCCATGACTGCTGCAATCGCGCCAGAGGCCCCGACCATCGGCACGCCTGATCCGGGATCGGCGGCGATTTGTGCGAAAGCGGCCGCAAGACCACCCAACAGATAGAATGCGCCAAAGCCCAGATGGCCCAGGTGCTCCTCCAGATTGTCGCCGAATATCCATAGAAACAGCATGTTTCCTGCAAGATGCAGAAGGCCCGCGTGCAAGAACATATGTGTGACCAACCCGTGCAAGTAGACGCCATGGGTTACTGCTGCCGGGTAAAGTGCCCAGTATTCCCAAAGCGTGCCTGGATGGCCACCCCAAGGCACGGTCAGCCCGAACACCACCACGTTCAGTGTGATGAGCGCCCAGGTGACAAAGGGCGTGCCCTTGGACGGGTTATGATCGCGGATCGGAAACATGGCGCGACAGTTTCCGATCCGCGGCGTGGCGTCAAGGTGGGCTTAGGCAGTGCCTGCCCCTGCCAGAAGTGCGGCATTGCCGCCCGAGGCAGTTGTGTCGATGCAGATATGCCGTTCATGCATGATATGGGCGCGGTCGGGTGTGGCGCCGATGAGTGGGATGATCGGGCCTTGCCGCGTAGCCAGCGCCTGCGCATAGGTGCGCGCCTGCGCCTCTGGCCCCCAGTAAAGGACGCCGGAAAAGCCGGTCAGCCGGGACAGAGCGTCGGGCGAGAGCGCGCCGTTGCTGGCGACCCCGCGCCCTCCAAGGGTGGTGACGGCGCCGATCTGGGCGGCAGTGGCCTCGGGCCCTGGGCCCATGCACAGGATCGGATCGCGCGCATGGCTGGTCAGGCGGTTCGATTCGCCGGTGGGGCCGGGCAGGCTATGGGCGGCAGCCGGGGCGGGGGGCGGTGGTGCCGCGTTCAGCGCGGCCTGAACCTGCGTCTCATCGGCGGTGGCGGTGTCTGCGGCGGCGGTGCTGACCGGTTCGGGCGCCGTGAAGCGGGGCAGGTAGTTGGGCCCGCCCGCCTTTGGCCCGGTGCCAGAAAGACCTTCGCCGCCAAAGGGTTGGCTGCCAACTACTGCTCCAATCTGGTTGCGGTTGACGTAAAGGTTGCCGACATGCAGCGCCTCGGTCACCTCTTCGACGCGGTTGTCGATGCGCGAATGCAGCCCGAAGGTCAGCCCGTAGCCGGTAGCGTTGATGTCAGCGATGACTTTGCCCAGATCTTCGGCCTTGAAGGTGGCCAGATGCAGCACCGGGCCGAATACTTCGCGTTTCAGATCCTGAATGCCGGCGACCTGGATCACGGTGGGGGCGATGAAATGACCTGCCGTAAGGGGGCCAGAGTCGGGGCGGGGCAGTTCCTTCAGCAGCCGCTGATCGCTGTCGGCGGCGGCAATGTGGGCGGCAATGGTGGCATGAGCGTCAGTGTCGATTACCGGGCCCACGTCGGTGGTCAGCGCCCAAGGGTCGCCCAGGGTCAGCTCATCCATCGCACCGAACAGCATTTCAGTCAGATGCGGGGCGATGTCGTCCTGAACATAAAGACACCGCAGCGCCGAACACCGTTGGCCAGCCGATTGGAACGCCGAGGCGACGATATCGCGCACCGCCTGTTCCGGCAGCGCGGTGCTGTCGACGATCATCGCGTTCAGCCCGCCGGTTTCCGCGATCAGTGGCGCGTCGGGGGCCATTGTGCGCACCATCGCGCGGCGGATCGCCTGTGCTGTGTCGGTCGAGCCGGTGAAGGCCACGCCGTTTACCCGTGCGTCTGACGTCAGCGCGGCGCCTACGGTTGCGCCATCGCCGGGCAGTAGTTGCAGCGCGGTCGCGGGCACGCCCGCGCGGTGCATCAACCGCACCGCATGGGCGGCAATCAGCGGTGTCTGTTCAGCCGGTTTTGCCAGCACGGCATTGCCCGCTGCAAGCGCCGCTGCGATCTGGCCCGAGAAAATGGCCAGAGGAAAGTTCCACGGGCTGATGCAGGTGAAAACCCCGCGTGGCGGCGCGCTCAGCGCGGTGGCGCCGGCGGCATAGTAGCGCAGGAAATCGACGGCTTCGCGCAATTCGCCCACGGCATCGGCCTGGGTTTTGCCGGCCTCACGCGCCAGAAGGGCGAAGATCGGGCCAAAGTCGGCCTCGTAAAGATCGGCGGCGCGGTTCAGGATTGCAGCACGGTCAGACGCGGGCGCATCCCATGGTTTGGCGGCGGCAAGTGCTGTCGCCACATCTTCGGCGCTAGCGGGGTGGACGGTGCCAACCACTTCGCCCGTGGCGGGGTTTTGCACCGGCTGGCCGTCCAGTGGTTGCGCCTTGCCCGCGATCAGGGGGGCCGCTTCGGCGGTAACGGGCGTGCGGGCGGCGTCGATCGTGGCAAGGGTGGCGGTATCGGTCAGGTCAAACCCGATGCTGTTGGGCCGTTCGGGCGCGAACAGCGCGGCCGGGCGGGCCAGTTGCGGGTTGACCGGATCGTTCATTGCCTCGACAGCGGTCAGCGGGCAGGCGGCCACAACCTCGGGGGGCACTTCCTCATCGACGATCTGGTTGACAAAGCTGGAGTTGGCGCCGTTTTCCAACAGTCGCCGTACAAGATACGCCAGCAAATCGCGGTGCGCGCCGACCGGGGCATAGATCCGGCAGCGGGTCTTTTCGGCCTTTAGAACGATGTCGTGCAGCCGTTCGCCCATGCCGTGAAGGCGCTGAAACTCATAGGGTTGGCCGCTGGCCATATCCAGCACGGCGGCGACGGTATGGGCGTTATGGGTGGCAAATTGCGGATAGATCCGGTCGGTCATGCCCAGCAGTTTGCGCGCATTGGCGATATAGCTGACATCGGTTGAAACCTTGCGGGTGAACACCGGAAAATCCTCAAGCCCCAGCACCTGGGCGCGCTTGATTTCGGCGTCCCAATAGGCGCCCTTGACCAGCCGCACCATGATCCGCCGATCCAGCCGTTTGGCGGTGGCATGAAGCCAGTCGATCACCGCGCCCGCGCGCCGCCCGTAGGCCTGCACCACGACGCCGAATCCGTCCCAGCCCTTCAGGTCAGGGTCCGCCAGCACCGCCCCGATCACCTTCAGCGACAGGACCAGTCGGTCCGCCTCTTCGGCGTCGATGTTGAAGCCCATCCCGGCCTTTGCGGCCATCCGCGCCAGACGCCGCACCACCGGCACCAGTTCGGCCATCACGCGGGCCTCTTGCGCCACCTCGTAGCGTGGATGCAGCGCCGACAGCTTGACTGAGATGCCGGGGTTCGCGCGCACATCGCTGCCCTTGCAGCCCTTGGCAATAGAGGTGATCGCGGCGGCATAGCTGGCCTCGTAGCGGCTGGCATCATGCGCGGTTTTCGCCGCCTCGCCCAGCATGTCATAGCTGTAGCTATAGCCCTCGGCTTCGCGCTTTTCGGCGCGTGACATGGCGGCGGTGATGGTTTCGCCCAGCACGAACTGGCGGCCCATTTCCTTCATCGCGCGGCCCACGGCGACGCGGATTACCGGCTCGCCCAGACGGCGCACGGCGGCGCGCAGATGGCCGACCACACCGGGTTCCTTGTCCTCAAGCACGCGGCCCGTCAGCATCAGCGCCCAGGTCGAGGCATTGACCAGGCTGGAGGCCGATTTGCCCAAGTGCCGCCCCCAGTTTGACGGGGCGATCTTGTCTTCGATCAGCGCATCCATGGTTTCGGCGTCAGGCACCCGCAGCAGGGCCTCGGCCAGACACATCAGCGCAATGCCCTCTTCGGTGGAAAGCCCGTATTCCGACAGGAACACCTCCATCAGCCCCGGTTTGGCATCGGCGCGGATCTGGCGCACAAGGTCCGCGCCGCGCGCGGTGATACGCGTGCGCGCCGCAGCGTCCAGCGCCGCCCCCGCAGTCAGCGTGCGCAGCAGCGGCGCTTCGGGTTGCAGGTTTCCGGTTTCGATGGCTTGCCACAGAGTGTTCATTGCGCGCTCCTTGCGTTTGACGCATGATAGCGGGAATATCACAGGCATATTTCCTGATTATTGTGATAATGCAGGCGATAAGACTGAAAACGGAGCAATTCATATGCCAAATGACCCGTCAGAAAAGGCACCTGATCTTGACCGCTATGATGCGGCGATTCTGGCCGCGCTGGCGGGGGATGGCCGGATGCCGATCACCGAACTTGCCGCCCGCGTCGGGTTGACCAAATCGCCCGTGCAGGCGCGGGTCAAACGGCTTGAGGAAAGCGGCGTGATTTCAGGCTACCGGGCGGTGCTGAATCCGATCCGCATGGGGCTGGCGCATATCGCCTTTGTCGAGGTGCGCCTGCAAGACACCCGCGAAGCCGCCTTGCAAGCCTTCAACCGTGCGGTGCGTGCCATTCCTGAAATTGAGGAATGCCACATGATCGCCGGCGGCTTTGACTATTTGCTGAAGGTGCGCACCGGCGATATTTCTGATTATCGCCGGGTGATGGGGGAACGGATATCAACCCTGCCGCATGTCACCGCCACCTCGACCTATGTGGCGATGGACACGGTCAAGGATGCGGGGCCGGTCACAGTGCTGCCCGCGAGCCTTACTTCCGGGCGCTGATCACCACCGTGTCGCCCGCCAGCAGGTCCAGCGTTTCGCCGGTTTGACGCATCTCCGTTACCCTGCCGATGACAGAATGAAACGCCGTTTCCGTTTCCATCGCGGGGGGTGGGCACATCATCCGCGTGCCCGCCAGCGCACCAATCGAGACCTTGCCATCCTTTGCCGCCAAAGCTGCGCTGTAGCGGTTGCACCCAGAGGTTCCGGCCAGCACCGCAGGCTCTGGCCGTTCGATCGTGACGAAGATGCCCTCGGGCACCGGCTGGCCCGATACGCTGACAACCTGCCACTGGCTACCCGTGGGCAGCGCGGCAAGGGGGTCAACGCCTGCGCCCTCATCTTGACAGGCGGCCATTGATAACAGCGCGATAAAGGGCAACAGACGGGTCATTTCGGTATTCTCCTGATCGGGTCGGGTGCGCTATGCCCTGCACTGATGCGCGCGGCAACCCCGGCGATACGCGCGCGCCTTGCCGCCGGCGCCAAACCGCCGGGGCGCGAGGCGTCAAAAACTGGGCGGTGTATTCACCCAGATCAACACACATTCGGCATCGGCTGCATTTGCCCAAGCATGTTGGCGGCGGCTTTCGAAATAGACCGAATCGCCTGCGCCAAGGTCATGGGTTTCCACCCCATCCAGCGTCAGGCGAAACCGGCCGGCCAGAACATGGATGAATTCTTCGCCCTCATGGCCATATCCGCCCTCCGAGGCCGCGCCGGGCGCAAGCGTAAACCGGTGGCAGTCCATCTGACGGCGTCCCTGCGCCAGGACTTCGACGCGGACCCCCTCAACCGGCATGGGCCAAACCTGTGCCGCCCCGTCACGCACCACCGCCCCACCGGGTGTATCCTGCCCGGCCAAAAGCGAAACAGTGGTGCCATAATGGCGGGCAATATCGGCCAGCGTCTTGAACGAGACCCCCGTGCCGGTGCGTTCCAACGTTGATAACGCAGAGGCCGAAATACCCAGCGTTTCCGCCATCTGATCCAGCCTTTCCCCGCGTGCAAGCCGCAGTTGCCGCAGTCGCGCGCCCAATGTGTCAGCAGGGGCAGGGGCAGGGACCGGATCCGTCGCGGGGTCTGCGGCCTCTTGCAACAAGGCGGCACGAATGGCGGCAGGGTTCAGCCCCGCCTCACGGCGCAAAAACGCGATCCGGCACAGCTGCGCCACATCCGCCGCCGAATAAAGCCGCTGCCCCGATGCCCGCCGTAGCGGCGCGATCAGCCCCTGTTGTTCCCACAGTCGCACCGTCGAAGGGGCCACCCCTGCCGCGCGCGCCGCCTCGGTCACGCGATAAGGGGTGGGGTCAGGGTCATCGGACATCAGAAACCTACTTTGTGAAACCTTTTTCGCAGACCACACATATATGTGGCAGGGAAACGAAAAATAGGCTATCCCGAACGGGAAATTTCTTGCAGAAAAAATGCAAAGACCGAATCGGGAGCATAACCATGACCACAATGACCGACCGTAAAAATGCCGCCCTCGCCAAAGGCGTCGGTGTGCTTACCCAGATCTACGCAGATCGGGCCGAGAACTCCGAGATCTGGGATAAAGAGGGCAACCGTTATATCGACTTTGCCGCCGGTATCGCTGTCGTCAATACCGGCCATCGCCACCCCCGCGTGATCGAGGCGGTCAAGGCGCAGCTGGACCGCTTTACCCACACCTGCCACCAGGTTGTGCCCTACGAAAACTACGTCGCACTGGCCGAGCGGCTGAATTCGCTTCTGCCCGGTGACTTCGACAAAAAAACCATCTTCGCCACCACGGGTGCAGAAGCCGTTGAAAACGCCGTTAAAATCGCGCGTCACTACACCAAACGCGCCGCCGTCATCGCCTTTGCGGGCGGCTTTCATGGGCGCACTTTTCTGGGCATGTCGCTGACCGGCAAGGTGCAGCCCTACAAGGCCGGATTTGGCCCGATGATGAATGATGTCTGGCACCTTCCCTTCCCGAACCCGCTACATGGCGTTTCGGCCGAAGACGCGCTCGCCGCACTTGACCGGCTGTTCAAGGCCGATCTGGAGCCCTCGCGCGTGGCCGCGATCATCATTGAACCCGTGCAGGGCGAAGGCGGCTTTTACGAGGTGCCGCAGGGCTTCATGACGACGCTGCGTAAACTGTGCGACGATCATGGCATCGTGCTGATCGCTGATGAGGTGCAGACCGGCTTTGCCCGCACCGGCAAATTGTTCGCAATGCAGCACCACGGCGTTGCCGCCGATATCGTGACCATGGCCAAGGGTCTTGGCGGCGGTCTGCCGATCTCGGCTGTGACCGGTCGCGCCGACATCATGGACAGCCCCAATCCCGGTGGCTTGGGCGGCACTTATGCGGGCAACCCGTTGGCGGTGGCGGCAGCCCATGCCGTGCTGGACGTGATCGAGGATGAACAACTATGCGACCGGGCCATGCGCCTTGGCGGGCGGCTAAAACAGCGCCTTGCCTCTTTGCGTGATGCGGTGCCTGAAATCATCGACATCCGCGGCCCCGGTTTCATGAACGCGGTCGAATTCAACGTGCCCGGCAAGGATGAGCCCAATCCCGCCTTCACCAACCGGGTCCGCGAAGAGGCGCTGAAACGCGGCCTGATCCTGCTGACCTGCGGTGTTTACGGCAACGTGATCCGTTTCCTTGCGCCGCTGACGATCCAGGATACGGTGTTTGACGAGGCGTTGGATATCCTTGAGGCGTCGGTTCTCGCCGCGCGGGGCTGACAGGGTGGACGAAACGGATCAACGTCTGATAGCAGCACTGCGCCGGGACGGGCGGGCGGCGGTCTCTGACCTTGCCGCCCAGCTTGGCCTGTCACGCGCCACAGTGCGTACGCGAATCGAACGGCTGGTCGCGCGGGGCGAGATTTCGGGCTTCACCGTACTCACCCGCGCCGATGTCACGGCCGCCCCGGTGCGCGGCCAGATGATGATCGGCATCGAAGGACGTGGCACCGACCGGATCATCGCCCGCCTGCTCGGCCTTCCGGCTGTGCAGGCGGTCCACGCCACTAATGGCAAATGGGATCTGATCATCGAACTCGGCACTCAGACCCTTGCCGATCTTGATGAAATCCTGGCCCGGATCCGCCGCCTCGACGGCGTCAACACCTCTGAAACCAACATCCTGCTCTCAACCCGCCGCCCCGGCGCAAAGCTCTGATCCACCGCTTTTTTTGGTGAAAATACTCCGGGGGTGCGGGGGCTGGCCCCCGCTGCCTTAACGTGCCCGCATCAGCATCCCGTATAAATCGCGCGGATCGTCCGGGTCGGCCACCATATCCAGCTCTTCAAATAGCCCGGTACCCTGCATCGCCGCGCGCACATAGCGCAGCGCCGAGAAATCCTCGATCGCAAACCCGACCCCGTCAAACAGCGTCACTTGCGCCGCCCCGGTCCGCCCCGGCGTGGCCCCGGTGATCACCTGCCACAGTTCGGTGACCGGATGATCCGCAGGCATCTGCTGGATCTCGCCCTCGACCCGGGTCTGCGGCGGGTATTCCACGAAAATATCGGCACGCCGCAAAATCCCGGGCGCGAGCTCGGTCTTGCCCGGGCAATCGCCGCCGATGGCGTTCACATGTACCCCGGCGCCCACCATATTGTCAGAAAGGATCGTCGCATATTGCTTGTCTGCGGTGCAGGTGGTGATGATCTGTGCGCCTTCGATGGCCTTTTGCGCGGTGGTGCAGGGCGTTACCTTCAGGCCGGATTTTGCCAGGTTTGCGGCGCATTTCGCGGTTGCAGCAGGGTCGATATCGTACAGGCGGACCTCGGTAATCCCACACACCGCCTTAAGGGCCAGCGCCTGAAACTCCGACTGCGCGCCATTGCCGATCATCGCCATCACCTGCGCGCCTTTGGGGGCCAGATGTTTCGCCGCCATCGCGCTGGTCGCTGCCGTCCGCAGCGCGGTCAGAAGCGTCATTTCCGATAATAACACCGGATAGCCGGTCGACACATCCGCCAGCAACCCGAACGCGGTCACCGTCTGCAACCCCTCGCGTGCGTTTTTCGGGTGGCCATTGACGTATTTGAACCCGTAGGTTTCCCCGTCCGAGGTTGGCATCAACTCGATCACGCCGACGTCGGAATGGCTGGCCACGCGCGGCGTCTTGTCAAACGAAGGCCAGCGGCGAAAATCGGCCTCAATCTCGGCGGTAAGGTCGGTCAGCACCCGTTCCAGTCCGATGTGATGCACCAGCCGCATCATGTTGGCGACTGAAACGAACGGTACGAGTGCCAGTCTGGACGGCTCTGTTACAGCAATTTTTGTCATCCGAAACTCCGGGTTGGGCGGTCAAATACCTTGCGGCCCATCAGGCTGCCGACAAGATCGACCATCAGTTTTGCGGTGCGCCCGCGTTCATCCAGAAAAGCGTTCAATTCCACCAGATCCAATGAGGTGACCAGTGCGCTTTCATGCAGCAGTTCCATCACCAGATGCGCCTCGCGGAAGGTGGTACCGCCGGGCACGGTGGTGCCAACGGCAGGGGCAATTGCGGGGTCCAGAAAGTCCACATCCAAAGAGACATGCAGCATCCCATTCGCCGCCCGCACCTGGTCCAGAAACTCGCGCAAGGGGGCGACGATGCCGCGTTCGTCCAGCACCCGCATATCGTTCATTGCAATATCATGCGCCAACAGGCCCGCATGTTCCGCCGGATCGACTGAACGGATACCGAACAGGCAGATGTTGCGCGCCGGAACCGGGGCAGGGAAGGGCGGGAACGGGTCAAACCCGCTGCGCCCGGCAATATAGCCCACCGGCGTTCCGTGCAGGTTGCCCGAGGCGGTGGTTTCGACGGTATGAAAATCCGAATGGGCATCCAGCCACAGCACGAACAGCGGCCGCCCTGCCGTCTGGGCATGTTTCGCTACCCCGGCAACGGACCCCAGCGACAGCGAATGATCGCCCCCCAGAAAAATCGGAAAGCCGTCGGCCATCGCAGCCTGACCGACCTCTGTCAGCGTCTCGGTCCAGCCCATCGTCTCATCCAGATGATGCACCGCCGGGTTGGCACAGGCTGACCCCGTCACCGCGCGGGGGGCCACATCGCCGCGGTCCTCCACGCTATGGCCCAGTTCCATCAGCGTCGCGGCAAGCCCGGCCACGCGGTAGGCCGCTGGCCCCATCAGGCAGCCCGGACGGCGCTGGCCGCTATCCACTGGTGCGCCGACTAAAATACAGTGTCTCGTCATGTGATCCTCCGTTTGACCTAGGATTTGCGCAAATGGTGGCAGGTTGAAGTCAATATTTTTAACAAAAAGATCATTCTTTTACCAAATTGTATAAGATTTATGCGCAAAAAGGTATTTGCCACGTCTTGGCGTATCGGATTTTTGTCACCGGCCCACGAACCCCTTGCGCTTTCATCAGGGCGTGCTCATATGAATGCTGCGACGTTACCTGATCGACCCGACTTTCCTTTAACGGCCAGTCTTTCGATTCTGCACTGACTGAGCCGGGCCGCCGCACTTCAGCGGGTGGCATATTGAAGGAGAAATCACGATGGCTACAGGCTCCGTGAAATGGTTCAACACGACCAAAGGCTTCGGCTTCATCGCGCCCGATGGCGGCAGCAAGGATGTGTTCGTGCACATCTCGGCCGTTGAACGCGCTGGCATCCGTGCCCTCAACGACGGTCAGAAAGTGACCTTCGACATCGAAACCAGCCGCGACGGCCGCGAATCCGCGACCAACCTCGCGCTGGCCTGATTTATTTCGGGAATTGCAGAAGACGGGGCGGGCGCAGGCCGGCCCCGTTTTTCTTTGTGCAGATCACGGGCCGCGCCCCTGCCGCTGTGTGGTCAGCTGCGGATACCGGAAAACCGCGTTTGCCAGTCTTCGCGCTCTTCGTCCGTGATTTTGCGGAACAAGACCTCGGGTGTTGTATAGGCGTGGCCCACCGGTAGCGCGGTCAGCGCGGCGGCCACATCGTCGGGCCAGCTTGCGTCATCAGTGCCAAGCGCCTCCAGCGTCGAGGCACTGGCATCGGGGATGAAGGGCGCCGACAACACCGCGTAAAGCCGGATAAGGTTCAGCGCCAGCCGGGTTTGCGCCGCTGCTTGTTCCGGGTCGGTCTTGAACACGGTCCACGGCGCGGCGGCTTGCAGGTATTCATTCCCAAGACCCCAGATCGCGCGCAGTTCGGCCGCAGCCTTGCGGATCTCCATGGCCTCCATGAAGCCCTCATAGGTGCGGATACGCGCGGTCAGATCGTTGATCAGTGCCGTCTCGCTGTCGCCCATCGTGCCGCCGTCGGGCACGGCCTCGCCAAATTTCGAGCGGCAGAATTTTGTGATCCGCGAGACGAAATTGCCCAGCACATCGGCCAGATCCTTGTTGGCCGCCGTCTGGAAGTTTTCCCAGGTGAATTCACTATCCGCGTTTTCCGGCGCATGGCTTAGCAACCACCAGCGCCAGTAGTCGGCGGGCAGCACCTCAAGCGCCTGGTCCATGAACACGCCGCGCCCCTGACTGGTCGAAAACTGGCCGCCATCGTAGTTCAGGTAGTTGAACGATTTGATGTAATCGACCAGCTTCCATGGCTCGCCAGAGCCCATGATCGTCGCGGGGAAGGACAGCGTATGGAACGGCACGTTATCCTTACCCATGAACTGGGTATAGGTCACGTCATCGGCGCCCATATCGGTGCGCCACCAGCGTTGCCATGCACTGTCGGGCAGGCCGTGGGCATCGGCCCACTCCGCGGTGCCCGCGATATATTCGATAGGCGCGTCGAACCAGACGTAAAAGACCTTGCCCTCCATTCCCGGCCAGGGCTGATCGCCGCGTTTGACCGGCACGCCCCAGTTCAGGTCGCGGGTGATGCCCCGGTCTTGCAGCCCCTCGCCGTCGTTCAGCCATTTCTTGGCGATCGAGGTGGTCAGGATCGGCCAGTCGTGTTTGCTGTCGATCCAGGCTTCCAGTTTGGCGCGCAGGCTGCGCTGTTTCAGGTAAAGGTGCTTGGTTTCGCGCACTTCCAGCCGGGTTGACCCCGATATGGCCGAACGCGGGTTGATCAGATCGGTCGGGTCCAGCTGTTTCGTGCAGTTCTCGCACTGGTCGCCGCGCGCCCGGTCATAGCCGCAGTTGGGGCAGGTGCCCTCGATATAGCGGTCGGGCAGATAGCGGCCATCGTCGATTGAATAGACCTGCTTTTCTGACACTTCCTCGATCAGGCCGTTGTCAGCCAGCTTTCCCGCGAAATGCTGGGTCAGCGCGTGGTTGCGCGCGCTGGACGACCGCCCGAAATGATCGAATGACAGGCGAAAGCCGCGGGCTATTTCGGCTTGAACCTCGTGCATTTCGGCGCAGTATTCCGCCACGGGTTTGCCGGCCTTGGCGGCGGCCAGTTCGGCCGGTGTGCCGTGTTCGTCGGTGGCGCAGATGAACATCACCTCATGGCCGCGCGCCCGCATGTAGCGTGCGTAAAGATCCGCAGGCAACTGGCTGCCCACCAGATTGCCCAGATGCTTGATCCCGTTGATATAAGGGATTGCAGAGGTAATCAGGTGGCGGTGCGAATTTACGGGCGGATTCGGGGCCATTTGTGTGCCTTTCGTCAGGTTCAGGCCGGGTTTAGCGCCGATCCCCGACAAGAGCCAGAGGGTTCAGATATCGGACCCTGGGCCCGGCCGGCGGCACGGGGGGCACCAAAACGGGAAATCCTTGCGTTTCTGCCGGAATGTGTTCATGGAACAAGGCGCTGTGATGATGAAAGCGTTTGCAGGGCCCAGATAGCCCGGAAATGAAATCTGAACCCAGCGCCAGATGCGGGCGTGATGGAATGGTAGACATACCAGACTTAAAATCTGTTGGGCCTTGTGCCCGTGTGGGTTCGAGTCCCACCGCCCGCACCATCTCTTCATAGTCCTCTTGATCCGCTGCGTCACTTTTGCCTTTGCCGCCGGCACATCTGCCAGGGCGGCAATCGCATTTACTGGAACGGCCGCCCCGACCATGCGCAGAGGGTGCTTTCAGTATTTTCC
The DNA here is from genome assembly GCF_047638075.1 of Phaeovulum sp. Taxonomy (NCBI): domain Bacteria; kingdom Pseudomonadati; phylum Pseudomonadota; class Alphaproteobacteria; order Rhodobacterales; family Paracoccaceae; genus Phaeovulum; species Phaeovulum sp. Next base: position 19,902 of record NZ_JBLJBV010000028.1, on the reverse strand, counting down.
GCAACCCCCGCGTTTTCCGCAACCCTCACGCGTTTTCCGCAACTTTAGCCCATGAAATGAGGCGCCGGGCCGCGCAAAAGAGCCGCCTGAACCGCGCCTCAGACCGCCAAAATGGGGGATGAAGGCGACGCCCGCGAAAAGATGGTCACCTTATTTTGATAGCGGGTTCAATTCCTATCTCTTCCGCATCAGCATAACCGTGGCACCGCGAATGACCCGAGAAGGCCTGCGGCGGGTGCGGCCACACGACCCTTGTGCCCTTGCGCATGACTCCCTAAACCCGCGTTGACGCGAAGAGGAATACATCATGGCACGCAGACCTCAGGCACCGCTGGAGGATCGCCCGACAACCAAACGCATCGGCGCGCTCAGGGCGCTGGCCCCGTTCATTGCCCCATATCGGTTTTATGCGGTAGCGGCCCTTTTGGCACTGATGCTGACCGCCTCGATCAGCCTGATCCTGCCGTTGGCGGTGCGCCGCGTGGTTGATGGGTTCAATCAGGGCGCAATGCTGCTGGACCAGTATTTTACGGCGGCAATGGTTATCGTGGTGCTTCTTGCGCTGGGTACGGGCGCGCGATACTATCTTGTGACGCGGCTGGGCGAACGGGTCGTGGCAGATATCCGCAAGGCGGTTTTCAACCGTGTCATGGGCATGAGCCCCGCGTTCTTTGAGCGTATCCTGACCGGCGAGATCATTTCGCGCATCACTACGGACACGACGCTGATCCTGTCGGTTATCGGCTCTTCCGTGTCGGTCGCGCTGCGCAACTTTTTAATTCTGATCGGCGGCATGGTGATGCTGCTTTTGACCTCGGCCAAGCTGACCGGGCTTGTGCTGTTGCTTGTGCCTGCGGTGGTAGTGCCGATCATCGTGCTGGGCCGCCGCCTGCGCCGGCTTAGCCGCGAAAATCAGGATTGGATCGCCAATTCCTCGGGCACCGCCTCTGAGGCACTTTCCTCGGCGCAAACGGTGCAGGCCTTCACCCATGAGGCACAAACCCGCGCACTGTTTGCCGATGTCACCGAAAAATCATTTGCAACGGCGCTGTCGCGTATTTCAACCCGCGCCGTGATGACGGTGATCGTTATTTTCCTGATCTTTTCGGGTGTTATCGGTGTTCTTTGGATCGGCGCGCGCGATGTGCGCACCGAGGTGATGACCGTGGGCGAACTGGTCCAGTTCGTAATCTACGCCGTCATGGTCGCTGGCTCGGTCGGGGCCCTGTCAGAGATCTGGGGTGAAATTCAGCGCGCCGCAGGTGCCACCGAACGTCTGGCAGAACTGCTGGCCGCCGAAGACACCGTCGCGGACCCGGCCCACCCTTACCCGCTGCCGCTGCCCGCGCGTGGGGCCATTGCATTTGAAAACGTCACCTTTCACTACCCGTCGCGGCCCCATACCTCTGCGATGGAGGGGGTCAGTCTGAATATCGAGCCGGGCGAAACCGTGGCACTTGTCGGTCCGTCGGGGGCGGGTAAAACCACCGTTATCCAGCTGATCCAAAGGTTCTGGGACCCTGAAAATGGCCGCGTCGCCATTGACGGCATTGATCTGCGCGATATGGCCCGCCACGATTTTCGCCGCGCCATCGCGCTGGTGCCACAAGACCCGGTGATCTTTGCCGCCTCGGCGCGTGAAAACATCCGCTTTGGCCGCCCCGAGGCGACCGACGCCGAGGTTGAGGCCGCCGCCCGCGCGGCCCACGCCTATGACTTCCTGATGGCGCTGCCCGAGGGGTTTGAAACCTATGTCGGTGAACGCGGGGTAATGCTGTCAGGCGGGCAAAAGCAGCGCATCGCCATTGCCCGCGCTATTTTGCGCGATGCCCCGATCCTGCTGCTTGATGAGGCGACCAGCGCGCTTGATGCCGAATCCGAACGCGAGGTTCAGTCGGCGGTGGAACGGCTGGCCGTCGGCCGTACCACGCTGATTGTCGCGCACCGTCTGGCAACGGTGAAAAAGGCTGACCGGATCGTGGTGTTCGAAGAGGGCCGGATCGTCGCCCAAGGCACGCATGATGCGCTGGTGACCGAAGGCGGGCTATACGCGCGTCTGGCGCGACTGCAATTTACTGACGGTGCCGAGGCATAGGCCAAAACCCGGCAAAGGGCGCCCCAAGCAGACCAGCCCCTTACGGCAAATATTGATGACTCACCGGGGCAACTGGTGAGCCATTTTTCTCATTGAAAAGTTTTCCTTACTTCGTCGAGAGATCCAGAGGGCTCCTCGATGATAAACTTTCTCGTTCTTGTTTGTCTGGCGCTTTTGGCCGCATCTGCATATTTCCTGCTGGCGGTGATCTGGGCGTCCGGTAGGCGGAAAGTAATGATTTTCCGCTCGTTTCTCTCATTCTCGGGGATGGTTTGCGTGTCGCTTTACGCCGGTTCGCTTCTCTCTCGACAGAGGCTGGAGATACTCCTCATGACAGGGAGGATGTTGAGAGGTAAGCATCCGCCGAAGGCCGTGGCGATGCCGTGTGATCAAAGACATTTGGGTGCGGCTTTTGGTTTGCGCGGCGTTGGGGCCGATTTATTGGCGAGGCGCTCGAAGTTGTCGAGGATGCAGCCGATTTCGGCCTCTTCAGGGTCGGACTTTTCCCATACCATTCCAGCATCCGGCCGTATTTTTCGTGCTTGGGGTCTGCCATGGCGTCGACGAAGTCGGCGTAACCGGGGAAGCCCCCAACATCTTCCGGGGGACAGCATCGGTAGCGATGGACATGCAAGAGTTGGCTTGCTTTGCACTTACGAGAAGGAGCCTTTGCTTGTTGCGGTCGGCCAGATTGCCCGGCGGAAAAGGCGAGGCATTACCCCGTAGGCCCCGAAATACCACTTTTATGGGCAACAAAAGCCCGCCCGCGCGCCTTGTGTCAGATTTAAGGGGAACGCGACATCTGCCAGCCCGACGGTGTTCCCCCCGTCGATGCCGGGATCAGATACCGTCGCCAACAAAGGCTTTTTCGACCACGTATTCCCTTGGGTCGCTATTAGCCCCCTCTCGCAGGTCGAAACCTTCGAGCACCTCTTTGACGTCGATGTTCAAGGCAAGCGAGCCACAGACCATGACACGATCGGTGGCGGGGCCGATTGGCGGGATACCAAGATCGGCGAACACTTTGCCGGACGAAAGGTTGTCAGTGATGCGGCCCCTGTAACGGCTCTCTTCCCGCGTGGTGGTAGGGTAGTATCTGAGCTTGTCGCCGACCAATTCACCGATCAGCGGATCGTCTTTCAGACTCTCGACCAGTTCGCGGCCATAGGCCAGTTCCGCCACCGTGCGGCAGGTGTGGAGCATGTAGATTTCGTCGTATTTCTCGTAAGTTTCAGGTTCGCGCATCAGACTGGCGAAGGGCGCAATACCGGTGCCGGTGGCCAGAAACCAAAGCCGCTTGCCGGGCAACAGCGCATCATGGACCAGCGTGCCCACCGGCTTTGGCCGCAAGATGATCTGATCGCCGGGCCGGATATGCTGAAGCTTTGAGGTCAAAGGCCCATCCGGCACCTTGATCGAATAGAACTCCAGTTCTTCATCCCAGGACGGCGAGGCGATTGAATAGGCGCGCAGCAACGGTTTGTCGTTGTCGCCCAAAAGCCCGATCATCACGAATTCACCCGAACGGAACCGCAAGGATTGAGGCCGCGTCACCCGGAAGGAAAACAGCCGGTCAGTCCAGTGTCTGACGGCGGTGACGGTCTGCGCATCGGGCAGGGTCCGAACGGGGGTTGCCGTGATGTCGTTGACATGGATTTGTTCGGTCATTGGATCCGTCCTTCCGAAAGCGCCGGGTTGGCGGGGATTGATGGGTCGCAGCCACCGGGTAGAGAACTGAGCAGCTGTAGTTTATCTGGCTTGTCCTTCCAGGTGTCCGCGTCGGGGGGCGCCATGATTTTGCTGGCAATGACCGGCCAAATCTCGGCGTAACGCCTGTTGAGGGCAATCCATTCGTCGTAATTGCCCGCATCATCCCCAAAGATGGCGTCGGCCGGGCATTCCGGCTGGCAGACGCCGCAATCTATGCATTCGTCAGGGTGAATGACCAGCATGTTCTCACCCTCGTAGAAGCAGTCTACCGGGCAGACCTCGACGCAGTCGGTGTATTTGCATTTGATGCAGTTCTCGGTAACGACGAAAGTCATGACCAATCCTTTCCCACAGCGCGTTGATTACTCGGCGGCCAATCTTTCGGCACGTTCGGATTTTGGCACCATCCTGATCGCGTCGAAGGGGCAGACGTTATAGCAAAGCTCGCAGCCGATACATGTGTCAGGCGTCGTCGTGACCTGGCCTTCACCGAAAAACAGCGAGTCGTAAAAGCACATGCGAATGCAGATGTCACACGACGGATACTTGCATTTTTCGCGGTCTATCTCGCAGTAGAGCGGCTCCATCGACATCATCTCGTCGGGTGTTTTAAGTGCCTGATCCGAAGCGATTCCGTAGATGTCGCCCAGATTGGAATAACCTTTCTCGTCCAGGAACCGCTCGACCCCGTCGATGACTTTCGGCAGCCATTCGATGCCCTTCAGCATCAGCACCGATCCGACCTGCATGACCTTGGCGCCGGACATGATGAACTCGATCGCGTCGCGCGCGTCGAAGATGCCGTTCGACCCCGAGATCTCGTAGCCATACTTGCTGTAGATCTCGTTGACCCAACGCTGGGTCATATACTTGACCCAAGGCCCACCGACGCCCGCCGGGCCGCCGATGTAGGGGGAGGCGTTGTCAATATCGACCGCGAAACCCACAAAGCGACTGTTGACCGCGACCGAGGACGCGCCCGCATCCATTGCTGCTTTTGCTATCTCGGTTATGCGGTTGGATTCAGGGGTGAGTTTGACCATTACCGGGATGTTTACGGCATCGACAATCTGGCGGGTGACTTCGGCGGTCACTTTCGGGTCTTGGGCAATCCAGATGCCTTCGGCGCCTTCGGCCATCCCTGCGGGGTGCTGGCACTGATAGTTGACCTCCAGCATCGGAATGCCACAATCTTCGACCATGCGGGCCAACCCTCGCCAACCCTCGATGGTGCCCGAGGAAATGTTGCCGATGATGTGCGCGCCGTTCGCCTCGGCATAGGCTTGTGTTTCTTTCAGGTAAGAAATCCAGTCCTGCGCGGGTTCGCTGATATAGCCCGAGCGGCTGTAGAACACGAAGGAGCGTGGAACCTTGCCCTTGATCAGCGTACCCTTGTCATTAAGGATCGCATATTTTGAATTCTTGGTCAGCCTGGCCATGCCCGGAATGTCACCAATCGTCTTGGTGATCACCGCAGCAGCGCCGTGGTCAATGCATTTCTTGATGTTTTCCACACTGTTGCTGGGTTCGGCCGAGGCAACAATGATCGGATTTTTTAATTTCAGGCCAGAGAATTCAACACTCAGATCCGCCATGACTTGCTCCTCCATGCTCGGCTAACGCATCCTGTTTTCCAGATGACAGGTTCTGGCTTGATTTGTTAAATGCAAAAGTCCAGCATATTGATTATCAAAAATCATTAATCCTGGAGCGTGAAGATGAAATCGGCAATCAACCTGCGGCACCTTCGGGCCTTTGTGGCGGTTGCCCGAGAGTCGAGCTTTACCCGTGCCGCCGAGCGGCTTTTGTTGTCGCAATCTGCGCTGACAGTCACCGTGCGCCAGCTTGAGGAATATCTTGGTGTTGCGCTGTTCAACCGCACGACGCGCCAAGTGGTGCTGACCGTCGACGGTGAAACCCTGCTGGCCGCTGCGGAACGGCTTATCACCGATTTCGACCGCGCCTTGGCTGATGTGTCCGCGTCGGCCAAGCAGCGTCAGGGGCGGGTTCCGATTGCGGTGCTGCCTTCGCTTGCGACACGGCTGATGCCCGCGCTGGTGCGGGGGTTCCACGAGGCCTATCCCGAAATCCGCATCACGCTGCGGGACGACAACGGGCGCGGCGTCCACCGGCAGGTGCTTGAACATGAGGTTGAATTTGGCATCAGCAACGTCTGGCGCAACTACCCCGAGTTGGAGTTCACGCCGCTTACCTCGGACCGGTTCGGTCTGGTCTGTCGCCGCGACGATCCGCTGGCAAGTGAGGAAGGCCCCTATAACTGGGCCAATATCGACCAGGGGCGACTGTTCGTCATGGCGGCTGACACCGGGTTCTATACGGCACTTCAGGACTCGCCGGAATTTGTCGAGCGCTGCCCGACCCCGGCAGGCGAGGTGCTGGCAATGGTAACCATGCTTGATATGGTGCGCGCCGGGCTGGGTATCACGCTGCTGCCAGAACTGGCGCGGCCGGCGGCGGTGGAATCAGAACTGGTCTTTCGGCGGCTGACGAATCCGGTGGTCCATCGCCATCTCTGCCTGATCCGCCGGCGAAACGAGGCGCTGTCACAGGGGGCGCGCAGGGCCTGGGATTACCTCCGCGCCCAGATCCCCCGCGAGATAGAGCTGAGCGCACCATTATGAATGCATCGACGTATTAATACATAAGACTAATTAATCCATCCGTTCTTTGCATTTGTCAGATTAATTAAGCGCACCCTATCATCACTGAGAAGCACAGTCTGCCATTGATGCGGCCTTTGTGCAGACAGCCTTGGGAGGGGAAAGACTATGACCGGCAAGATTGACGCACGCCTTAAGGAGCTGGGCATTATCCTGCCCGAGCCACCGGTTCCGGTGGCCAGCTACCAGCCCTATGTTGTAACCGGAAACCTCGCGGTAATCGCCGGTCAGGTGACCTTTCTTGACGGCAAGCTCAAATATGTCGGGCGGATTGGCGAAGCCGTGTCGGTCGAAGAGGCCGAAGCGGCGACACGGCTTTGCGCGCTGAATGTGCTGGCCCAGTTGCGCGCAGCCTGCGGCAATGATCTTGACCGGGTTCGCAAGGTTGTGCGGCTTAACGCCTTCTTCAACTGCACGCCGGATTTTCTGGACCATCCCCGCGTATTGAACGCCGCCTCGGACCTCATGGCCGAAATTTTTGGGGATGCGGGGCGTCACACGCGCGTCGGCGTCGGGGTCAATTCGCTGCCGCTGGGGGTTCCGGTCGAACTTGACGGAACTTTTGAAATCGCCTGAACGGCTCAACGGGAGGAAAGACCATGCTTAAACTTTGCGCCTATTATGAAGGTGACGTTGCCGAACCTGACCGCGAACGTTTTGACGACTATGTGAAAAATGTCCATATGCCGCTGGTGGCGCGTTATCCGGGGCTGCAATCGCTGCGCTATCACAAGGGCGTTGCCTGGAATGGTGCCGAGCCCGGATATTACCACGCCTTTGAGCTTGGCTTTGCCAGCCGTGCGGATTTCGACCGGGCGATGGGCTCGGATATCCGGCAAAGCGCGCGCGATGATGTCGGGAAGTTCCTGCCAATGTTTCGGGGCAACGTGCGTCATGTTCTTTACGAGACTGACGAAATCCCCGTGAAAGGGTAACGCCCAAACGCCGCAACGGCGCCCGCGATCAGGCGGATCAAACAAATGCGATGGCAGCGTGGCTCGTGCTGTCTGACTGTGGCCGGGGTCAGTCGACCGTCGGGACACGGAGGGAAAGTCGCACCCGGAAATAATAACAATCAATAAAAACGACCAACAGGAGGACAAGATGAAATATAAGCTTACCCTCGCCACCATCGCCGTAGCCGCCTTTGGCATGGCGCCAACCAACCCCGCGTGGGCTGCAGATTGTGGCATGGCGGGAACCGTCACCATTGCCGAGATGACCTGGCTGTCGTCCAGTTCTCTTGCCCATATCGCACAGCGGATCATGGCTGACGGCTATGGCTGCGATGCCCAACTTGTGCCCGGTGATACGGTGCCCACCGCCACCTCGATGCTGACCCGCGGTCAGCCGGACGTGGCCCCGGAGCTTTGGGTTTCAACGGCGCAAACGATCTGGGACCAGATGCTGGAAAAGGGCAATGTCTACAAAGCCAGCGACATTTTTGGCTCGGGCGGTACCGAGGGTTGGTGGATCCCCGACTACCTGGCCGCAGCACACCCCGAAATCAAGTCCGTCGAGGATCTGAAAGCCAATTGGGAGGTCTTTGCCGAACCGGCGAACCCCGGTCAGGGCCGGCTTTACGGTTGCCCGCCGGGTTGGGGCTGCGAGATTATCACCAACAATCTGTTCAAGGCGCTGAGCCTTAATGAGACGTTCGAGCTGTTCTCACCGGGATCGGGCGAGAACCTGAAGGCCTCTTTTGCCCGCGCTTCCACTCGCAAACAGCCAATCGTCGGTTACTACTTTGGTCCCTCTGACGTGATCGGCAAATACAACCTCGTCCGGCTGGAGATGCCCGAGAGTGACCCTGAGAAATTCAACTGCCTGACCGATGCCAACTGCGCCGATCCGCAACTGACCGGCTGGGCCGTGGGCGAGGTGGCCGTGGCTGTCGTGTCATCGCTGAAGGAAAGGGCACCAGATGTCGCGGAGTTTCTGTCGCATATGCAGGTGCCCAACGCCGAGTTGAGCGCGCTGCTGGCTCATGCAGACGATAACCGCCTGACCCCGGAAGATACGGCAACGTATTTCCTGAAGAACTATGACGCAATCTGGTCGGCCTGGGTGCCCGCCGATGCGGCCGAGCGCATCCGCGCCCGACTCTGAGCGCCGTGGCCGGGCAGTACCGCCCGGCCTCCTCTCAATTCGGAGATCAATCAATGGAACAGGGCTTTCCCGAACTTCTTGATATGCGGGCCTTCTCGATCGCGCTGGATGATGCCTTCACGCAGGTTGTCGTCGCCTACGGTGAAACGCTTGAGTGGCTATTCCTGCCGGTGCTGCGAATGCTTTTGTGGATGGAGCGTGCCTTGCAATGGCTGCCGTGGTGGGCGGTGCTTTTGGGGTTGACGGGCCTTGCCTGGATCGCCTCGCGACGGTTGGGTGTGACGCTGGCTGTCGCGGCGCTGACCTTCGGGATCGGGTTGATCGGGGTATGGGAGCAGGCGATGGCGACGATCGCGCTGATGCTGGTGGCGACCTTGCTGGCGGTGCTGATCGGGCTGCCTGTCGGGATTGCGATGTCACGGTCGAACCGGATGCAGGCGACTGCCCTGCCCATTCTGGACATCATGCAGACAATGCCGATTTTCGTCTATCTGATCCCTTTCGTCATGCTTTTTGGCCCGGGAAAGATACCGGCGCTGCTGGCAACCATCGTCTTTGCCATTCCGCCGGTGATCCGGTTGACCAATCTTGGTATCCGTCAGGTCGACCCGGAAATCATCGAGGCGACGCGCGCTTTTGGCGCCTCGCCCCGCCAGGTGCTGTTTTCGGCACAGATCCCGCTGGCGCTTCCGGCCATTCTTGCCGGTATCAACCAGACCACGATGATGGCCCTGTCGATGGTCGTTATTGCCTCGATGATCGGCGCGGGTGGGCTTGGCTATCAGGTCTTGCAAGGTATCCAGCGGCTGGAAATCAGCAAGGGCCTGCTTGCCGGTCTGGGCATCGTATTCCTGGCAATCATCTTTGACCGCATCGCGCAATCCTATGGGCGGCGGATGCAAAAGTCACTGAAGCTGGAGGGCTGAGCCATGGCAGGAAGATTGAAAATCCGGGTCGAGAATGTCTCCAAGATTTTCGGCGGCAATCCGACCGCGGCATTGGCCAAGGTCCGGGCCGGGATGGGCAAGGCAGAGTTGCTTGAAACCTCGAACCACGTTCTGGGCCTGCACGAGATCAATCTTGATATTCGTGAAGGCGAGACCTTCGTGATCATGGGGTTGTCCGGATCTGGCAAGTCGACACTGATCCGGCATTTCAACCGCCTGATCGAGCCGACTGCCGGGCGTATTTTGGTGGACGGCGAAGACGTGCTGGCGTTGAACCCGGCGGCCTTGCGCCGGTTTTGCCGTAGAAAAGTGTCGATGGTGTTTCAGCGTTTTGCCCTTTTGCCGCACAAGACGGTGCTGGAAAACGTGATCTACGGCCTGATCATGGATGGCGTGCCAAAGCCAGCGGCTCGCGATCGGGGGATGCAGCAGATCGAGCTGGTTGGCCTCGCGGGTTTTGAAAACCACCATCCGGGTCAGCTTTCCGGCGGGATGCAGCAACGGGTCGGACTGGCCCGCGCATTGGCGACGGATGCCGAGATACTTTTGATGGACGAGGCTTTCAGCGCGCTGGACCCGCTGATCCGGCATGACATGCAGATGCAGCTACGCGATATACAGGCGCGGCTGCACAAGACCATCGTCTTCATAACCCACGATCTTGATGAGGCGTTGCTGCTGGGCAACCATATCGCGATCCTCAAGGACGGGATGGTGCGGCAGGTGGGAACCGGTGCAAGCATCCTGATGGCCCCGGCCGATGATTACGTCGCTCGTTTCGTGCGCGATGTGAACCGGGCACGGATCGTCACCTGTGGCGCGCTGGCGGAACCGGGGCAGGTCTTTGCCAACCCGCAGGCCGCCTCTGGCGCCTCGGGCTGGGTCATTATTTCGGATGGCTGTGGCGGGCACGGTTTGATGCGGGCTGGCACCGGGGCAAGGAACGGCGAAGCGAAACTGGAAGACGCCATAACCATCGAAGCTTCGGCCAATGTCGAAGAGGCCTTTGGTGCATTGGCCCGCCGGGATCGCCCGCTTGTCGTCATGACCGATGGGCGCGTTTCGGGCCTTCTGGGCTGGCAAACGGTACTCAAGGCACTTGAACGGAATGACGGCACTATCGGCGGCCCACGGTGCTGAGCCTCTGTTTCAGGCCATGGCCTTGCCGAATATGCCACATCCGCCGGCCAAGGATGGCGATCACGCGATCGGTTCGCAGGTAGCAGGAGGGTCTGCGGGGAATGGAAATGGCCAGATATTTTATCGACCCGCTGCCAGTCCGGACGGATTGCGCACGGGAACACGCCTCACGACTGCGCGCCCGCGTCTCAAAGCCCGTCAGTGTTTCTGGCGGGTCGGCATGGGATCGTGAACAAAGCTGCGGGTTCGTTCAACGGCTAATGGCAAAAGCACAACCCCTTAAGCCGATAGGCGCATTGACCGCAAAACAGCCCGATTTGCCGTCAGTCGTCCTGCAAGATCGGCAGAGCGTCCCAGAATGCCTTTGCGACCGGGCTGAGCCGCCGTCCCTCAGGTTGAATTTTTCGGATATCGCGGAACGCCGCCGGGTCGGTTGGCTGAATGAACCGCAACCCATCGGGTTTGGCCTGCAAGCTGCTTTCGGGAAGGATCGTTGCCCCCAGTCCGGCATGCACAAAGGCCAAAAGGGCGGTCGTGTTTCGCGCCTCCAGGGTGCTGCGCACGATCAGGGCCTGAACGCGTTCGTTATCGACCAACTGACACAGCGGGTTGGTGATCAGGGGCTCATGCGTCAACAATTCCCATTGCGTCTGATGGTCGCTGCCTGCAAGCCGCCGGGCGATCGGACCATCGGCACGGCAGACGATGCCAAGCGCGTCGCGCAAGATCACCGTACCGCCGGAATCGTCCGTGGGCGACGCAGACAGGATGCCGATATCCGCCTCGTCGAAGCGCACGCGGCGGCGCACGGCGGCACTGTCGACATCGCTGATTTCAAGGCGCACATCCGGGCGCGCCTGCCGAAATGCGGCGACGACGGACGGCAAAAGGGTGACGGTTGCCGATGGCACGGCCGCAATGCGCACCGATCCGGCGCGCGACATCGCGTGGCGGCGGATGGCGTTGGTGCTGCGCTCAAACGCCTCGGTCGCACGGCTGCTTTCCTCAAGAACCAGAACGCCAAGCGCGGTCAGGCGGTTCTTGCGATCCGTTTCAAACAGCGCGCCGCCGACGTGTTCCTCGAACTGAGCCAGCATCATCGACACCGCCGACGGCGTTCGCCCCAAGATATCTGCCGCCCGGGAAAGCGAGCCCTGCTCGGCCGTGACCTGAAACACCCGCAACATTTCCAGTTTCATTTTATTACAGCTCTTCTGAAGTTTTGTTAAGAAATTCCAGATTGCCTGAAATAACCAGCAGGGTCTATAGATTTTCCAAACAGAAAGGGCCGCCATGACCTCCAATACCCATCTTTTCATCGACGGACGCTGGCAGGAAGGCGTCACCACGATCGAAAACCGCAACCCGTCAGATCTTGACGACCTGATCGGCAATTATGCGCAAGCCGGGGCAGACCAGCTTGATCAGGCGCTTGCCGCCGCGCGCCGCGCCCAGCCTGCCTGGTGGGCTGCGGGTATCCAGAAGCGTCACGATGTGCTGATGGCCATTGGAACCGAAATGATGGCGCGCGCCGAGGAGATCGGGCAGATCATCGCCCGCGAAGAGGGCAAGCCCGCCGCAGAAGGCAAGGGCGAGGTTTACCGCGCTGGCCAGTTCTTCACCTATTACGCCGCCGAGGCGCTGCGCAACCACGGCGACCTGGCGGAAAGTGTCCGCCCGGGGGTCGAGATCGACGTGCGCCGGGAACCCGTGGGTGTGGTGGCAATCATCAGCCCGTGGAACTTTCCGGTGGCGACGCCGGCTTGGAAGATCGCGCCTGCGCTGGCCTTTGGCAACGCGGTGGTGTGGAAGCCTGCGAATCTGACGCCCGCCAGTGCCGTGGCGCTGAGCGAAATCATCGCGCGGCAGGACATTCCGGCGGGTGTTTTCAACATGATCCTTGGTTCAGGGCGTGAGGTCGGCCAGCGGCTGGTGGAAAACCGCAGCGTCGATGCGATCAGCTTTACCGGGTCGGTTCCGGTTGGTCGTGGCATCGCCGCTGCCGCCGTCGCCAATATGACCAAGGTGCAAATGGAAATGGGTTCCAAGAACCCGATGCTGATCATGGATGATGCCGATCTGGATCTGGCGGTTGCCCATGCGGCAGGCGCGGCCTTCGGCGGCACCGGGCAGAAATGCACCGCCGCAAGCCGGTTGATCGTGCATGAAGCTGTGCACGATGCTTTCGTTGAGCGCCTGGTAAAGGCGGCACAGGCCTTCAAGGTGGGTCACGCACTGGAAGAGGGCACCCAGATCGGCCCGGTTGTCAGCGAAGGGCAACTTGTGCAGAACCTGGACTATATAGCCAAGGGCCGTGCCGAGGGCGCCGAGCTGCTTTGCGGCGGCGACCGGCTGGAACGGCCAACCACTGGCCTGTTCATGGCACCTGCGGTATTTGCCCGTACCCGCAACGACATGGCGATCAACCGTGAAGAGATGTTCGCGCCGATCACCTGTGTTATCAAGACCGGCAGCTATGCCGAGGCGCTAAGCATCGCCAATGACAGCGAGTTTGGCCTGACGGCCGGTATCATGACGCGCAGCTTGTCGCGCGCCAGCCATTTCCGCGCCAACATGCGTGCGGGGTGTGTGATGGTGAACCTGCCCACCGCTGGCACCGACTACCATGTGCCGTTCGGCGGGCGGGGGGCCTCCAGCTTTGGGCCGCGTGAACAGGGCAGCTATGCCGCCGAGTTCTACACCACCGTCAAAACTGCCTATGTCGCCGCAGGAGAGCCGCAATGAGCCTGCTGATCGACGGTCTGCAATATGCCAACTGGTCGGAAAAAATCTTCCGCCAGATGCGCAAAGGTGGCGTCGATGCCGTTCACGTCACGATCACCTATCACGAGACCTTCCGCGAAACGGTGCTGAACATCGAGCGCTGGAACCGTTGGTTCGAGTTGCACCCGGACCTGATTTTTCAGGGTCGCAACGCAGCCGACGTTGCACTGGCGCGCGAGACGGGGCGGACGGCAATCTTTTTCGGCTCGCAGAACCCATCCTGCATTGAGGATGATATCGGCCTTGTGGAAGTGCTGCACACCTTGGGCCTGCGCTTCATGCAGCTAACCTACAACAACCAGTCGCTCTTGGCCTCTGGCTGCTACGAGGCCGAAGATACCGGCCTTACGCGGATGGGCCGCGCCATTGTGGCCGAGATGAACCGCGTGGGTCTTGTCGTGGACATGAGCCATTCGGGCGAACGCTCTACCATGGATGCGATCGAACATTCGGCGCGTCCCATCACGATCACCCATGCCAACCCGTCAAGCTGGCATCCGGCACTGCGCAACAAATCCGATTGGCTTTTGCGGGCGCTTGGGGAAAGCGGCGGGATGCTGGGGCTATCGGCCTATCCGCACCACCTGAAGGATGGCAGCGCCTGCACCTTGCAGTCCTGGTGCGACATGGTCGCGCGCGCCGTCGATCTGGTGGGTCCGACGGGCGTTGGTATTGGCACGGATCTTTGTCAGGATCAGCCCGACAGCATCGTGGAATGGATGCGTGTCGGGCGTTGGACCAAGACCATCGACTATGGCGAAGGCAGCGCCGATGCACCGGGGTTTCCTGCAATGCCCGCGTGGTTTCACGACAACCGCGATTTCGGGCGCATCCGCGACGGGCTGCTTGCCAGCGGCATGGACGCCACCACCATAGGCGGGGTCATGGGTGGCAACTGGCACGCATTTTTCGACAAGAGCTTTGGGCCGCAAGTAGCGACTTCGGTCAGGGAAAGACGTGCTGCGGAATAGGGCGCAGTCATCACAGTACGTTCGGGGAGGAACGGAAATGGCAGACATTACCATAACAGAAGGTCGCACTTGGCTTGGCCGGGTGGATATACCGCTATTCGCGGTGACGGGCGGGTTCATCCTGCTGTTTTGCGCTTACGCCTTTCTCGACATTGATGGCCTGTCGGCCCTTGTCGACGCTGCGTTTGCCTTCTCGGCGCGGTATTTTGGCCTTTACTGGCAGATACTGCTTTTGGCTACCTTCCTGATTGGGTTGGTGCTGTGTGTCTTGCCCGGCGGCAAGGCCGTTTTGGGCGGGCTGGAGGTCCCCGAGTTCAAACTGTTCAACTGGGGCTCGATGATCATGTGCACGCTTTTGGCCGGTGGCGGCGTGTTTTGGGCTGCGGGCGAGCCGATCGCGCATTTCCTGTCTGCGCCGCCGATTTTTGGCGATCTGGGCACTGATCCGCAGGTGCGTGCAAACGCGGCCCTGGCGCAAAGCTTTTTGCATTGGGGCTTTCTGGCTTGGGCAATTCTGGGGTCGCTGACCACCGTTATGCTGATGCATTACCACTATGACAAAGGGCTGCCGCTGGCACCGCGCACACTGCTTTATCCGGTTTTCGGTGAGCGTGCGATACATGGGCCGATTGGCCTGATTGCCGATGCGTCCTGCGTCATCGCCGTGGTGGCGGGAACCGTGGGCCCGATCGGCTTTCTGGGTCTGCAAATGTCCTATGGGTTGAACGCATTGACCGGCATTCCCGATAGTTTTGCCACGCAGGCGGTGGTCATTCTGGCGCTGGTTGCCCTTTATACGATCTCGGCCATTTCGGGCCTGTCGAAAGGCATTCAGCTTTTGTCCACGCTTAACGTGATCCTTGCACTTGGACTTCTGGGCTTTCTTCTGGTGTTCGGGCCGACGGCGGCAATCCTGTCGGGCTTTGTGGGTGGCATGGGCGTCTATTTTGAGAACTTCTTTCAGATGGCGCTTTATCGTGGCGAAGCCGGCGTGTTCGGTGATCCCGGCTGGTTGGGTTGGTGGACCGTGTTCTTCTGGGGCTGGTTCATGGGGTATGGCCCGCTGATGGCCATCTTCATCGCCCGTGTCAGCCGCGGTCGGTCGATCCGCCAAATCATTCTGACCCTGTCGATCGCCGCCCCGCTGATCACCAACTTCTGGTTCACCATCATCGGCGGTTCAGGCATCTCGTTCGAGATGACCACACCCGGTATCATCTCTGGCCCGTTCGAGGGCTTCAACCTGCCTGCCGGGTTGCTGGCCATCACGCAGGCGATGCCCTCGGGTCTGGTCCTGTCGATCCTGTTTCTGGTTCTGACGATGATGTTCGTGGCAACCACGAGCGATTCAATGAGCTATGTCATCTCGGCCTCGATGTCCGACGGCGAGCCGTCCACCCCGCTGCGTGCCTTCTGGGGTCTGACAATGGGGGTGATGGCGCTCATCCTGATCTCAACGGGGGCGGGCGGCATCGGCAAGCTGCAAAGCTTTATCGTGGTGACGGCGGTGCCGGTCTCTCTGGTGCTGCTGCCCTCGCTTTGGGACGCGCTGCGCATCACCCTGATGCTGGGTCGCAAGTGATCTGATCCGTCGCAGGGGCGGCTTTGGCTGCCCCCGCCTTACTATCCTGGAAGGATTGAACCCGATGAACCGCGCGCCTTCGACCCAAATGCCCCAACCCGCAGCGTTCCGCCGCCCGCCGTCGCAGGTTATGCGTCTTGACCGGATGGGCTCGGCCCATCCCACGCGGCTGTCGTTCCTGCGCCAGATGCTGCGTCGGATGCAGGCCGATGGCTGGTGCTTTGATCGCCCCCTATGGGAAATCGACGCAAGGGGCGTGGGGCGCGCGGTCTATCGTGCGATTGGCCCGGTGCGCACCTACAGCCTGGTGGCTTTTGCCCATGATCTGCCTGAAAGCATGCGGTCCGACCGGGTTATCGCCACCGCTTGGGATGCGACATTTACACTATTCGACGGCGACCCGAGCCCCGCCGATCTGGACCGTCTACAAGCGAACGTGCCGCTGCAAGAGGCGGGCCGCATCTCACCCAAAGAGTTGTCCCTTAGCCGCGCCAACCGTTCGGTCCGGCTTTTTGCGCATGTGATTGAACGGTTGTCGCAGGGTCTGCAACCCGATCGCGCCGAGGTGGAGGCCGTCGGCTATCTGATGCGCACCACTGCCGTCTACGGCACCGGCAAGTTCGGCGCCGCCGACCGCGCCCAGATTTCCGAGCGCGAGGAGTTGTGCGCGCCATTTCAGGCCGAGATGCTGTCAGTCTGGCTGACGCGGGCCTTTTGTGCCGACCTTGTAGATCATATGGCTGCCGCAAAAGGCGGGGCGCAAGCGGTCCGGCTGGCACCTGCGATCAAGCGGTCGTTGGGTGTCGGAAATTCCACCGGCCTCGGTATGGCCCCCTTTCTCGTGCGCCATCCGACGCTCTTGAACAATTGGGCCATGGCCCGCGAAGAGGCCCTGGCCCGCGTTCGCGCGCAGCAAGATGCAAGCCCTGAGCGCGTCCAGGCGCTGCAGGGCGCCCTTCAAGCCTTTCAGCAAAACGCCGATCTGTGGCGGTCCGAGCATCCAATACAAGTTGCCAAGCTGGCAGATCTGCGGGCTGACCTGACACAGATAGATATCCGGCTTGCCCAATGGCCTGGCCCCGGGGGGCACCCTTGGGATGCGCTCTGGCGCTGGGGGGAGGGCGCCCTCAGCCTTGAGGGGCAAGAGGCGCTATTGTCACTGATGCTGGAACCGCACGGCGATCTGATTGATGATCTGGGCGCGTGCATGTCTGCCGACGAAACAGCCAACCAGCGGATCGACGGGGCCATGTCCATCGCAACCCTGCGCGGTCTTTTGCGCGACCACTATGGCTGGGCATTGGAGATTGATTTTGCACAACCGAAGAATTCGGCTCAGTTCTGGTATGTCTCGGAAGAAAAGCTCGAACCCCGGATAGGTGACCGTATGCTGGAAGAGGGCGCCGCCCTTGAACAGCCGCTATGCACCGCGCGGCTGGCAAGCGAGTTGCATTCAGCCTTGGCCGAACAGGACGATACCCTGACGGTTGCCGCCTTTCTGATGCGCTTTCCCGAACACCGGTTTATCTTGCGCCGGGTGCAGATTACGGCCCGTCATCCCTTTGCCGAAGTGTGCGACAATCTGATCGGTGAACAGATGCTGCCTATCGACCTGATGCGCTGCAAGTTGGCATTCTTTGGCGCGAGCAGGTTTGACCCGCGATCCGATAAATGGGTGCGGATCAGCCTGTTCCAGGACATGCCTTACCCGGAAGATCTGAGCCAGGAGGACTACTTGTGAGCCGCGAAGAACCCTGTGATCCAACCGTGTCTGCGACGGTCTATCCGGCCAACCCCGCGCCGCTGACCCAGTTGTCGCGTAATGAGATCGAGACGCTTTGCCTAAAGGCAGCGCGCGGCGCGGGCATGCCTTGGGGGGTGGCCGAAGAGGCAGGCTTTGCGGCAGGCTGGTTGGCGGCAAACGGCATTGATGGTGCGACCGCGCTGCTGACCCATCTTGTCGCTTTCACGGACGGTCGCTTCCCAGTGCCCTCCCTCGAAATCCGCGACCGTTTTTGGCATTCAACGCAAGGTGCCGCCCTTTGCCCGATTGCCCTGGGGTCCGCGCTGGACGATCACGCCGCCCTCGAGTCCGGTCCGGCCCACGCGCCGATCACCACGGCGGCGGTCAGCCAACCCGTGCTTATCGTGCCGTTTCTGGCCCGGGCGGCCCAAGTTACTGGTTCGGATCTGGCGCTGATGTGGGACGGTGGAGCGGCGGTAATATCGGCAGATGGAGCCCTCGACAACCAAACGATGCGCAAACTTTCGGGCGTGGCATCCGCGGATCTGACCCTTGAGCCCCGGCACGAAAGCAAGCTTCTTGCATCCTCTGCGCCACCGGCAATACCCGCTTTGTCGGCCTCGACGCTCCGCGGGCTGAATGCCCTTGCGCTGCGCACGACCGTGCCGGCGTCCGATGCCTCGCGCCGCGGCGCCGGGGCGACCACCAGCGACAATGATTGATCAGGACATAGCATGACCCTCACACGTCTGAACCCCGGCCCGCGCATGAGTGAAGCCGTTATCCTTGGCGATATTATCTATCTGGCGGGGCAGGTTCCCAATGACCTTTCTGCCGACATCTCTGTTCAGACCCGGCAGGTTCTGGACAATATAGATGCAGTTCTTGCCAAGGTCGGCGCAACCAAGGCCGACATAGCATCGGTTCAGGTCTGGCTGGCAGACATGGGCGATTTTGCCGGAATGAACGCGGTCTGGGATGAATGGGTCGACCGTAAAGACCCGCCCGCACGCGCGACAGGCGGCGTTGCCCTGGCCCGGCCGGGTATGCGCGTCGAGATGATCGTCATCGCGCGAAACCCTGAAATAGCGCGATAGGCGCGGGCTTTGAGGTGTCGGGCCAAACGCCGAACGCCTCGAATTTCTTGCCGACGGATTGGACTTATCCTCACCGTTTCGGAATGTCGCAGAGCACCGTCGGCGGTGCTTTGTGGCTATCTGAAAACAGTGCAGATCGGCTCAAAATGTGTGTCAGCCTTGAAGGCGGGCGGGATGATCATCTTGTTGGTGGAGGAGGTGATCGCGATGTGATCACATTCAATGAAGGGTTTGCCGATGACGGCGTCGTTGGCGGTGAAGGGGGGCGACGGCACTACCGAGTTCAGTCAACAGACCACAACTGTTACGGTTAACTCTATCGGGGATAGGGCTGGAGAAATCAGCACGCATCTTGGGAGTTTGCGGCGAAAGTTGTGAACCGCCGCAAAAGGCACGCTCACGGCTCAACCACAAAGGATCGGCCCGATAAAGGAGACGCGCGGCGTCTTGGTCGCTGAAAATATAGGTGATGGCCTGCTGCGGCTTACTGGAATTGGGCTGACAGATGGTTTGGAGCCCGGTAAAGCGCTTTACATTCGTATCCCCCCGAAGCTACGTCGAAGGGCGTTGCAACGGAAATCCCGAAGAAAACGGGTTATGGCAACGTAAGCTTGCGCATCCGAACGATGAACCTTTGGGATATTGCCATCAAAAGGTTTGAACTGATGCGGTGGATGCCCCCCCCAACGGATTTTTTTATGCCCTGATGGTTCTATATAAATCACTTTTGGAGGGCAGATTGATGACGACGATGGTCAGCATGCTGGCGATCGACTTGGCAAAAGGCAGCTTGCAAGTATGCGCGATCGGGCCAGAGGGGATGGTTCTTTAGAATTGCGCTTTCACGGGCGAGGTTTGCCGCGATTTTAGCCGAGCAGCCTGCCTGCATTGTAGCAATGGATGCGTGCGCAACATCGCATCACTGGGGTCGTGTGGCGCAACGCCATGGCTACGAAGTGCGGCTCCCCGCCTTCACCGATGGTGACAGCCTCGAGTATCCGTCTTGATCAAGCCGTTTTTTTCACCCAATTTCGGTCAGCTT
>NZ_JBLJBV010000027.1:0-3902 GCF_047638075.1 Phaeovulum sp. | reverse complement strand
GCCGCCGAAAACCGCATCGTTCGCGCAGCCCAGACAAACGAGATCGGCCTGATCCGGAAAATGCTGGTGGGCACCACGCAAAGCCACGATATCGGCACATCCGACAGTTGGGAAATCGGGACGGATCAGTCTGTCAAGATTGGCAACGACCAGGCCACGGAAGTGGGCAACAATCACAGCCTCAGCGTGGTGGCTGACAGCACCCTGAAAATCGGGGCGAACATGTCCACCGTCGTGACAGAGACCAAAACCGTCGAGGTCGGCAAGGATCTGGTCATCAAGGCGGTGGACAGCATCACCTTTACCTGCGGTGACGCCAATTTCCAGATGAAGAAAGACGGCACCATTGTGCTGAAAGGCAAGAACCTGACCATTGAGGGTTCGGGCAAGATCAATATCAAAGCCAGAGGCGATATCACGATGGAGGGCAGCAAGATCAACCAGAACTAAGCCGCGCCAGCCGCGCCAACTGCTGTTGGACCGGGCCGGGCGCAACACCGCCCCACCAAAGCAGGGGTGGCGCAACAGGCACCAGCGCGGCCGTTGGCGCGGGGATCTGCGCCAAAAGATCGCGCAGCGCATCAGGGGGGGCGTTTTGTGCAGTTGCGCACTCCAGCGCAGCCGATGCAGCATCCGCCCAGATATCTGCCGCGGCCCTGTCTGCACCCGCTTGCGGGCCGCAAGCCACCAAGGGATAGCGCCGCCCCACCGCATCAAAGCCGGGCTCGATCACCAAAAGCCAGGGCGCATCTTTCAGCACGACAGCCACGCGCACACCGCCCTCGGGCCAGCCCTCGGCCACGCGCACCAGCGGCGCGATCTGGGCCGTCACCCAGCGGTCAAGCACATTTTGCAGCCCCTCTGGCAGACCCCGCGCGACAAAATCCCCTGCGGATGGCAGCTTGCCAAAAAACCCCGTGCCCATGTGCCGCTCAGAACCCCTGCGGGCAGCTGAAACCCGAGAACATCTTCAGATCGAACGGGTTTTCAACCGAATTGGCCCGCAGGGTAAAACTTGCCGCATACCCACCCGCAGCCAGCCGCAGATCAAACGTTTCGGGCAGCGCCGTCGCTGACAGGCTTCCTTTGCGGATAAGGCGCAAAATGGCCCAGCTGCCGGTCTCTGAGGTGACCAGTTCGGCCGTCCCATCCACCGGCGCAAAGCTGAGCGTGATCATGTTGGTTCCGTCGGGCCCGGGCCATGTCATCGGGGCGGGGCGGGTGGCTGCGTTGAAATAGCTCAGCACCTGACCGTCCACATTCAGCGTTACGCGGCTGGCATTGGCCGAAAGATCCTTTGGCTCCAGCGAAAATGCCAGCACCGGCCCCGCGCCGCCGGGAAACAGCGCATCCCGCATCGCGCGCGCATTCTCGAACGGTTTCAGCAAATCCGCGTCCAGCCCGAAATCGGCCCGCCATTTCCAGGGCCGCACGGTATTGTCGATATAGGGTTGCAGGTGATCGTTGATAAAAGTGTCAATCAGCCCGCCGCCACCAAACAGCCGGGCAAAATCCAGCGTGTTGACATCAATGGCGCTGGATTGGTTGAACGGGTAGCGCCCGGCCGTGGCCGAGGTGCAAAATGGCAGCACATCGGCACGCCAACGGGCATTAAGCTGCGCTATCACCGCCTCGCGCGTGACGCTGATCGTGTCACCGGCGATGCCCGCGATCCAGGCGTCTATCGGGTCGGGCAGGTTTGCAGCCTCATTCGCGATGGCACCGGTCAGCTGCGGCAGGCCACCGCGCGCCAGCAGTGCCGCCTGCGGGTCGGGGCTGGCCGCGACGGTCTGCAACTCATTGGCCAGCGCCGTAAGCGCGGCTACCGCGTCGTTCAGCAGCGGCGGCTGGCCGTCCACCTCTTCTACCGTGGCACGGATTGGCGCAAAATGATCGGACGCCGGCGTACCCGGCGGTAATTCGGGTGGTGCATCGGCTTTGCTTTCACGCGCGATCTTTGCACCTGTCCGCATCAATTTACCCAGCTTGCCCAACTTTGAGGCCGCCTTTAGCGCCGCTTTTCCCGCAGCCGCCTGCCCCGGGTCATCTTCGGCCACGCGGGCCAGGTCTGTTTCATGAACCACCGATTCCAGCAGTCGTTTCAGCGCGGAATCGGCCGAGGCCAGATCCTTGAGGTTCTGGCGCGCCTGCGCCAGATCACCAATCGGCGTCAGCCGCACATCCCGCAAAAACCCATCCCACTGCGAGATGAAATCATCGTAGTAAAGTTTGACAATATCCGTCTCCAGCATCTCTTCCGAGGCATCGGCGCTTTCGGAACAGCCGCCCGCAAATACCGCACGGTCCAGTATCGCCTGCGCTGCGATTTCGGGGATAAGCGGCAAAACCGTGTTGTGAAACCCCTCATAGGTAAACGCGCCGGGCAAACCCACGCGCAAGGATCTTTCCGAAAGACGGGTCAGAACGCGGGCACCGTTCGGGCCGATCTTTTCTGCCGGAATCCAGTCTTTCAACCCGGTAAGACGCGGATCAGAGCGCAGGTTGCGATAGGCGCGAACGGCCAGCGGAATGGTGCAGATACTTTCAAGCGCGACAGAAACCAACGCCGGGTCATGGGCAATCTTGTTTTCTTCGCCCGCCATCCGTTCCAGCGCGGCCAGTTGGTGATCAACCGATTCATCCGTGGGAAAGGGATTGATGGGCGCAAAATCCGGCAGGACCTGTTGCCACCATTGGCCCAGATACACCGCATCATAAGGTGCCTGCCCGGTCAGCATCTGATAGGATTTAAGCGCGCCAAGCAGAAACTCCGGGTCGCGCGAATGGCGCCACATCGTCGCCTCCAGCAGCGCCACCATGCGCGGCTCAAGGATGTTGCGCAGGGTGTGGTCGTAGGCAATGGCGTGGACCTGCGCCAACTCCGTCTCGGCGGTCGGGCCGATCATGGTCAGCAGACCGGGGCGCACGGTCGTTTGCGCGTTCGCGGTTTCATTGGCCGCATCCAGCGCGAGGTTCAGATCAAGCGGGTCAGTGGGCGCCTGCCGCGCCGCAACATTGGCCAGACGTGCCGAAAGACTGGTAAGCTGGCGTTCCTGATCGCCCAGCGCGCCGTTGTAGCGAAGGAACGAAAACAGGAAAATCGTGGCCAGAATGACCACCACCATCACAGCACCAGCCAACGTGCCGCGCCAGATCCAGCGGCGGCGTTCCTCGGCACGGGGGTCAAAACGCCCCAACCCGGCCTCTGGAAAGATCAGATCGGCAAGCATACCGCGCAGAAAAAAGCTACGGGTGTTGCCATAGGCGCGCCGCTCGGGCAGGGGTGCTGAGAGCCCCAAAGACCCGGCAATGCCTGCCACCATCCGGTCAATAGGCGAGCCTTCCTGCGTGGCCGAGGTGAAATAAAGGCCGCGCATCCACGGGCTTTCCTCGTATCTGCTTTCACCGAAGACCGCTTCGATCAAAACCTTCAGCGGTGCGGTCAGCTGCGCGAACTGACTGGGAAAGCGGAAAATCTCTGCCCGTGTCTCCAGCGGCAGATCATCGGCAATCCGCGCGACAAGCCGCTCTTCCAGAGCCTCTTGCAGCACGCGCATTTCACGCTCGACCGTCAGGGCGTCAACCCGGTCACCCGTGCCCAGGGTGGCCCCCCAGACCTGTTCCCGCCCCTGCGCGTTCAGATCGCCAAAGAAACTTTCAAAGCCCGGCACCAGATCGGCCTTTGTGATCATCAGATAGACCGGCAGCTTCAACCCCGTCTCTTCGCGCAACTCTGCCAGCCGTTTGCGGATTTCGCGGCCATGATCGCGGATCGCTGTATCATCGGCGGCCAGTTCCTGCACGGACAGCGTCAAGATCACGCCGTTCAGCGCGCGCCGCCCCCGGTGCTTTACCAGCAGATCAACAAAGCCCTTCCACTCTGCCGCGTCCGCGTCAGGGTC
>NZ_JBLJBV010000026.1:0-13347 GCF_047638075.1 Phaeovulum sp. | reverse complement strand
GACCCCGAAGTGCTCGCCGCATTCCGTGACATCCGCTGCCATTCCTCCATCGAGGCGAACGAGGCAGCCCTCGACGGCAATGATCGGGACGAGCACATCTTCGCCCTGACCCGGTCGCTGGACCTCTACGACTTCTACCAGACCAAGACCGAGGACTGTGATCGCAAGCTGGAGGCGGCGGTTGCGGCGCTGACCATCAGGGCCATCGGTGATATTCCGGCCTTGCCCAAGGCACGGACCAAACGCAAGCAGGTCAACGCGCCGCTCTTCGATGGGCGTGCCGCCCTCTATGGCGTTTTGGGCACGGGATCTCACCCAGATCCATGGGCTTGGTCCTGCACGGCCGCTGAAGCTGGTCGTCGAATGCGGCACAGACCTGCGGGCCAAGCACGTCACCTCGTGGCTCTGTCTGGCGCCCGGCAATAAGATATCCGGGGGCAAGCTCTTGTCATCGCGCACCCGGCGATCCTCCAGTAGGGCCGCGCCGCTCTTGCGGCTGGCGGCCACGACCATCGGGCGCAGCGATAGGGCTTTGGGGGCCTTCTACCGGCGGCTGTCATCGCGCACCCGGCAAGCAAAAGGCAGTGACCGCGACGGCCCGCATGATTGCAGTCCTGTTCTGTATTCCCCCCGCTTCGGGATGACCTATCAAGATCCAGGCGCCGTAGCCTATGAAGAACGGCACCGAACCCGCGACCTTGCGAACCTCCAGTGTCGCGCCAAGACATTCTGTTTTGAACTTGCTCCCCTTCCCGCACCCGAAGCTGTTTCTCAGGAAGGCCACCCGGTTCTTCGCGCGCCAAAAGCCGTGAAGTTCGCTTTTCTGAACGACTATCGTGGCATCCTTTCCCGGGCACATGCCTGCCGCGTGATGGGGGTCACTGATCCGCGGCCTTCGGGCGTGCAAGCCCTGCCCTGTATCCCATCGTCAGCAACGCGACATGGGGCTTTTGGCGCATATCCGCAATCCATTGGCCCCTTCTCGGTGTGTGAACACGCCAGCCAGGCAACGGGCAGCGCATGTTTGCATGCGCGAGAGGCAGCACAGATTGAGCCAGGGCAGCTATGGCCGGCCAAGGATGACGGAAGAGCTGAACGAGTCGGGCTTGCGCGTCCGGGCATCCGTTGCCCGGCAACGGTTTGCATTGCAAACCGTGAGAGGGGCGGGGTAGGCCGTTTGATGCGGCAAAACGCAATTTGTGCGGTTGGAACCCATAAATTCAGCGTCGAGGAGGGCCAGCAAATGATCCGGGGGGATCATTTGTCCGACGAAGCACCGACAGCGACTACACATTCAACATCGCACCGAGTCTTTTGCAGCAGGATTTTGCCGCGAGCCCGCCCAACCGGAAATGGGCTGATGACATCACCTATATCCGGATGCGAGAAGGCTGGGTCTATCTGGCCGTCACTCTGGACCTGCCTTCCCGCCGGGTCATCGGCTGGGCCATCAGCAGCCGGATGAAGAAGGATTTGGCGATCCGCGCCCTGAACATGGCCATCCATTGCCCGGCAGGCGATGCCTTGCATCACCGAGAGGGGCCCTGCGCAGGCCGCCCGTCGCAACTGCAGCAATTTCATACCTCCGGATGGCCTCTTTCACCATCCTCGACTTTCCGCTTCCGGCGTAGCCCGATACCCATTGCGCTTCTCTGGCATTGAACCACGCGCGGGCTGCATCCTTGAAGGTCTTGTCAGGCGCTGCGGTTGCGCCGTCCTTCAAGGCAGGGTCGACGCCCGCTGCCAGCTTGTCTTTGAGTTCGGCGGCTTTCATGCGAGCCGTCGCAAGGGACACATCAGGGTAAGCGCCGAAAGCAGCGGTGCGCTGTTTCCCTTCAAACCTGTAGTTCATGCGCCATAGCTTTGATCCGCCTGGCGATATTTGCAGGGACAGCCCGCGCGCGTCCGATAGCTTCTGGGCCTTCTCGGCAGGTTTGACGGCACGGCATTGAGCATCTGTAAGGGGCATGATGGCGACTCATTTGTTGGTATCGCCGTGACTATGCCAACAAATCATACCAACAAAAGTTGAGACGCACGGAGACTCATGGAGACGCATGAAGCGCCAGAAAGAAAATAACCCGCTGTTCTTAAGTAGATTACCGTCAATCTAAGACGCATGGAGATGAATTCTTGGTAGGCCCGGAGGGACTCGAACCCCCAACCAAGGCGTTATGAGCGCCCTGCTCTGACCATTGAGCTACGGGCCCGGCCGATGCACTGCGTAAAGAGATTACGCGGCGGGGTCAAGAAACTGCGGTGTCTTTGGTGGTGATGCGTTGCTCCGGGGCGGTGGTTGCGGTAAGGCGCGGAGCAACGAGTTTTCAGGCGGAGATGGCGCAATGGGCACGGGCAACAAGGTGGCAGGCGAAGGTACGGGCAAGACCGGGCTGACCTATGCTGACGCGGGCGTCGACATTGACGCGGGCAACGCCCTGGTCGAGCGAATCAAACCGGTGGCAAAGCGTACGCTGCGCCCCGGCACGATGTCCGGGCTTGGCGGCTTTGGGGCGCTGTTTGACCTGAAGGCCGCGGGCTATTCCGACCCGGTTCTGGTTGCTGCTACCGATGGTGTGGGCACAAAGCTGCGGATAGCGATTGATACCGGAAATGTCGATACGATCGGCATTGATCTGGTGGCGATGTGCGTCAACGATCTGGTGTGCCAGGGTGCCGAGCCGTTGTTCTTTCTGGATTACTTTGCCACCGGCAAGCTGGACGTGGCGCAGGCCACGCGCATCATCAACGGTATTGCTGAAGGCTGCGTCCAGTCGGGCTGTGCGCTGATCGGCGGCGAAACCGCTGAAATGCCGGGCATGTATCACCACGGTGATTTTGACCTTGCCGGTTTTGCCGTTGGCGCGATGGAGCGTGGCGCTGATCTGCCGGCCGGGGTGCAGGCGGGTGACGTGCTGTTGGGGCTTGGCTCGAATGGGGTGCATTCGAACGGCTACAGTTTTGTGCGCAAGGTGGTCGAGCTGTCGGGCCTTGGCTGGGCGGCGCAATCGCCGTTTGGGGGGGGCAGTCTGGGGGCGGCACTGCTGGCGCCAACCCGGCTTTATGTCAAACAGGCGCTGGCGGCGGTGCGTGCGGGTGGTGTGCATGCGCTGGCCCATATCACCGGCGGCGGACTGACGGAAAACCTGCCCCGCGTGCTGCCCGAGGGGTTGGGGGCCACGATCAACCTTGATGCCTGGGCGCTGCCCGGTGTGTTCCGCTGGCTGGCCGAGACCGCCAATATGACGCAGCCGGAACTGTTGAAAACCTTTAACTGCGGCGTTGGCATGATTGCCGTGGTTGCGGCTGACCGTGCCCCGGCGCTTAAGGCACTGCTGGAGGCAGAGGGCGAAACCGTTGCCGAAATTGGCACTGTTATCGACGGGCAGGGGGTCGCCTATACGGGCCGCCTGCTGTGAAGCGTGTTGCCATTCTGATTTCGGGCGGCGGGTCGAACATGCTCCGCCTGGTTGAAAGCATGACCGGCGATCACCCGGCGCGTGCGGTTCTTGTCGCGTCCAATGATGCGGGCGCGGCGGGGCTGGATCATGCGGCACGGTTGGGGGTGCCGACGGCCGCCATCGACCACCGGCCCTTTGGGCGTGACCGCGCGGCGTTTGAGGCCGAACTGCTGAAACCGATCTTGGCGGCCCAACCCGATATCTTGTGTCTTGCGGGCTTCATGCGTGTTTTGACGCCGGATTTCGTCAACCGTTTTGCCGGGCGGATGCTGAATATTCACCCGTCCCTATTACCCAAATACCCCGGCCTTCACACCCATGCGCGCGCATTGGCAGCAAACGATCATGAGGCCGGTTGCACCGTGCATGAGGTAACGCCCGTACTGGACGATGGCCCGGTCCTTGGTCAGGCGCGGGTGCCCATTTTGCCCGAGGATACGGCCGACTCGCTTGCGGCACGGGTTCTGACGCTGGAACACCAGCTATACCCGGCGGTTCTCAGGCGCTTTGCCGCGGGCGAACGGGCGCCCATTTTGCTGTAATTGGCGCGGTTTTTCCGGTGGTTCCTGCTTTCCTTTCGCGTATCGCTCGCCTAAATGGAAAACAGATTGGCGGGATGACCCCGCGCCACGAGAAAGTCATATGCAGACCATTACCACGACCGACGCGCTTGCCCGCTTTTGCGAGGCGGCGAAAGAGCAGCCCTATGTAACCGTCGATACCGAGTTTTTGCGCGAACGAACCTATTGGTCAAAGCTTTGTCTGGTGCAGATGGCGCTTCCGGGAAAGAACGGGCAGGCGGTTCTGGTTGACCCGCTGTCTGATCATATTTCACTGGAACCGATGTATGACCTTTTTCGCCATACCGGCACGGTAAAGGTGTTTCACGCGGCGCGGCAGGATCTGGAGATTTTCTTTGTCGATGCGGGGGTGTTTCCGACGCCGTTGTTTGACACGCAGGTTGCGGCGATGGTTTGCGGCTTTGGTGAACAGGTTGGCTATGAAACGCTGGTCAAAAAGATTGCTCGCGAAAACCTGGACAAGTCATCGCGCTTTACCGACTGGACCCGTCGCCCGCTGACAGAGGCGCAGCTGACCTATGCGGTAGCCGATGTTACCCATTTGCGGGTGATCTACGAATTCCTATCGAAAGAGCTGGTCAAATCAGGTCGCACAAGCTGGGTCGAAGAAGAAGAGGCGGTTCTGCTGAACCCCGAAACCTACATCACGCGCCCCGAAGAAGCCTGGATGAAGGTCAAGACGCGGACATCTTCGGGGCGGTTCATGGCGGTGGTGCGCGAACTGGCGCAGTTCCGCGAGGGCTATGCGCAGGCGCGCAACATCCCGCGTAGCCGCGTCTACAAAGACGATGCGATGATTGAGTTGGCCTCGACAAAGCCGACGACCTATGACGAATTGGGAAAATCTCGGCTATTGCTGCGCGAGGCACGGCGGGGCGATATCGCTGACGGAATCATTAGCGCCGTCAAGACCGCGTTGGAATGCAAGCCCGAAGATCTGCCCAAGCCGAACGAGGGGGCGGAACATCTACAGGTCAATACCGCACTGGCCGATCTTTTGCGTGTTCTTCTGAAATCAAAATCCGAAGCGGAAGGGGTGGCGGCCAAGCTGATCGCCTCGGCTTCCGATCTGGACCATATCGCAGCGGGAAAACGCGACGTTCCGGCGCTGCAAGGTTGGCGTCATGAGGTATTTGGCGCCGATGCAATGCGCTTGGTGCGGGGCGAAATCGCGCTATCCGCACGCGGTGGTGCGGTGCGCGTTGTGCCGGCAGGCTAGCCTGCGCGCATCGCCCTAGCGGCTGATGGTGCGGGCGTTGCCGGCGGCGGTAACGGTGATCCGGGTCACGCCTGCCAGCTTTTGGTTGCCAATAAAAGTGGCCACGCTGACCTCACGCGATTGCGACGTAGAGGTGCGGCTGGCCGCGGCGGTGCCCGGTAGCGGCGCGGCCACGACAAAGGTGAACCCCAGCACACCGTTTTCCGGCAACCCGCCATTGCCGGCGATCAATTCGGCATCCCACCAGCCTTGGGTCTGCGGCAGGCCAACGGCAGTGATTACCGCGCCCCCCTGAACCGGCTTGATTTCCAGGCTTGTGATCTGCGCCACGGGGATGCGGTAATCGTTGGGGCTTTTGGCGTAGCCATCGGCAGGTTCCAGGGTGCTTGCCTGTTCGGTCGATTTCCCGAACCAGTTGAACGGATTCAGGCGGCTATCGCTTATGCCGCATCCGGCCAGAACCAGCGACAGCGTGAGTGCGGCGATGACAGGCGATTTCATAAGACCCCCTTCGGACAATGCCTTTGCGTAGCCCAATCCGCAGGGTTTGAAAAGGCCGCTACTGGACCTTGGGCCGCAGCAACGTTAGGTCTTTGGTCAAAAGCCGGGAAGGAATGCGTTATGGCAACCGAAGCCTTTGAGGAGATCGCTGAAACATTCGAGTTTCTGGACGATTGGGAAGACCGCTACCGCCATGTAATAGAACTGGGCCGGGCGATGCCGCCGCTTGACCCGGTCTTTCAGGTGCCCGCGCTCAAGGTTGAGGGTTGCGCCAGTCAGGTCTGGCTGCGCCCGATGATTGAGGGGGTGGGGCCGGACGCGCGCTTTGACTTTCAAGGCGAATCCGATGCGCTGATCGTGCGCGGGCTGATCGCGGTGCTGCATGCGCTTTATAGCGGGCTGACGGTGGCGCAGGTGGGCCACGTCAATGCAGCTGCGGAATTGGCACGGTTGGGGTTGAACGAACATCTGTCGGCGCAACGCTCGAACGGTGTGCGCTCGATGGTCGAGCGGATCGGGCTTCACGCTGCCGAAGCTGTCAACGCATAATGCTTGGGGGCGGCGCGCGGGGCTGTTCCCGCGCGCATCTTTTGTCAGGCCTGCGCTGCCACGACGATAATTTCGACCTTATAATCCGGTGTCGCCAGCTTTGATTCTCCGGTGGCGCGCGCCGGGCAGTTGCCGGCCGGCACCCACGCATCCCAGACCGTATTCATATCGGCAAAATCAGCCATGTCGGCCATCCAGATCTGCGCAGACAGGATGCGTGTCTTGTCGGATCCGTTTTCTGCTAGCAGCCGCTCGATCTTGGCAAGGACCTGCCGGGTCTGATCGGTTGCGTTGGCACCCGGCTCACCGACCTGGCCTGCCAGATAAAGCGTACCGTTGTGGATTACGACGTCGCTCATCCGGGCGCCGCAGTTAATGCGTTTGATGTCTGACATGGGGGGGCTCCTGCAAGGGGTTCACACAGTTGATAGCCCAGCCCCAAGCTGGGTTCCAGTGCGAATTCCGGCAGTGGCGGGATGGAGCGGGTGAAGGGAATCGAACCCTCGTATTCAGCTTGGGAAGCTGCTGCTCTACCATTGAGCTACACCCGCGTTGGCCCGCAATTATGCCAGCCGAGGCTGAACGTCAAGCGGCTGGTTCTGAAAAACCGCGCAGCCTGCGCTTAACCGCAGCGCACGGACCCTGCCCAACAATGCAAAAAGGTATCCGCGTTTTCAACCAGACCCACTTGCGATAGGTTGTTGGGCCGCCCCTCAGCCGCGCCGTCTGCGGCGCCCGCCACTGTCACCGCCGCTGGCGCCGTTGGTGTTGAAACTGACGTCAGGCAAGGTCACGATCCGGGCCAATTCGGGGAAGGGGTCGGTTGCGTGTGGGATTGCATTCGCGGCCACGAAGTGTTCCTGAAAACGCGGCGCGATTGCGGTTTCGACCTTGGTGATCCGCCGCACCTGAGCCTCGATCGCGGCGCGCGCCGATACCGAGCAAAGCGCCATGCGCGCCCCTGTGCCCGCCGCATTGCCCGCCGAGGTGACCTTTTCCAGCGCCACATCGGGGATCATCCCCAGAACCATTGCGTGTTTTGGGCTGATATGCGCCCCAAAAGCCCCCGCAAGAACCACCCTGTCCACCGTATCAACGCCCATTTCATCCATCAAAAGGCGCGTGCCGGCATAAAGCGCCGATTTCGCCAGTTGGATTGCACGGACATCGCCTTGGGTCACGGTAATGCGCGGCCCGCCTGATTTGCTTTCATCATGGATCAGATAGGCGAAGGTACGCCCCGTGGGTTCCGACCGGGGGGTGCCGGTCTGATCCGGCCCGCCAATCAGGCCCGAGCCGTCCAATAGCCCGGCCATACGCATTTCAGCAACCGCCTCAATAATGCCAGAGCCGCAAATGCCGGTGATACCGGTCTGGGCCGTCGCTGCGGCAAAGCCCGGATCATCTGACCACAGATCGCAGCCGATCACACGAAAGCGCGGCTCTTTTGTAATGGGGTCAATCTCCAGCCGTTCAATCGCACCGGGGGCGGCGCGTTGGCCGGAACTGATCTGTGCGCCCTCAAACGCCGGGCCGGTGGGCGAGGAGCAGGCCAGAACGCGGGTGGAATTGCCCAGGAAAATTTCGGCATTGGTGCCGACATCAACAACCAAGGACAGATCGTCGCGGGCCTCGGGCGCCTCGGAAAGGGCAACGGCGGCGGCATCGGCACCGACGTGCCCCGCGATCAGCGGCAGAATATAGCCGCGCGCCGAGGGGTTCAGCGCGGTCATCCCCACCTCTGAGCAGGCCAGATGGATACTGTCGGAGGTGGCCAGCGCAAAGGGTGCCTGACCCAGTTCCACCGGGTCGATCCCCAGCAATAGGTGATGCATGACCGGGTTGCAGACGATCACCGCCTCGACAATGTCGTGGGCGGTGATACCACCTTCAATCGTCAGCACCTCGGCCAGCGTATTCAACGCATCGCGCACCGCGGCGGTCATTTCCAGATCGCCGCCGGGGTTCATCATTACATAGGAAACCCGGCTCATCAGGTCTTCGCCAAAGCGGATCTGCGGGTTCATCAAACCCGAAGAGGCCAGAACCCGGCCATCCGTCAGGTCTACCAGATGCCCCGCGATGGTGGTCGATCCAAGGTCGATCGCCAGCCCGTAAAGCGGCGCATCGCGAAAGCCGGGCCACAGATCCAACAGGCGTGTCGTGCCGGTGTGATCCTTGTGGAGTGCAGCGGTAACCTTGAACTGGCCCTTGCGAAGCGTTTTTTGAAGCGCACGCAGAACATCAAGATCGGCGGTGATCGAGCCTATTCCCCATTGATTTTTCAAGGCCGTGGACAGGCGTTGGAAATCACCGGTGGGGTCGTGTATGTCCGGTTCAGCGACTTCGACATAGTAAAGCCGGGTGGCGGGATCCATCTTCATGACCCGCTCGGCCGCGGATTTCCGGATCACCTGACGGTGAAGCTGGCTTTCGGGTGGCACATCCAAGACGACATCGCCCATGATGCAGGCCTGACAGCCCAGCCGTCGCCCCGGTTTCAACCCACGCACCCGGTCATAGCGTTCTTCGACCGTGTTTATCGGTGACAGCGCGTCGGGGGCGACGGTCACGGCATGTTTGGCAAATTCGCCATAGCCCGGCGTGATCTGACATTTTGAACAAATGCCGCGCCCACCGCAGACTGAATCGAGGTCTACCCCCAATTGCCTGGCGGCAGTCAGCACCGGGGTGCCAAGGCTCACGCGCCCTCGCTTGCCCGAGGGGGTAAAAATCACCAGCGCGTCTTTGGCGTCAACTTTGGGGGCTTCGGTCATCTGGTCCTCGGGCAAAGGTGGGCGCGCACGCGGGTATGCCTTGTCTTTGTAGGGCTGCTCGATTCGATGGCAATGCCATCCGCGCCGCTTTGTGCGGCAACTGCGGCATGGCACGTCGCTGCAACCCGACGGGGGGCGTTGGCCGGGCCTGCCTCCGGCGGGAGTATTTGGGCCAAACAAAAGCAGCGTTGGGGGAAGATAGCCCCCAATCAGCGCCGGGCGCGCGCCATAAAGGCGAGCCGTTCAAACAAATGCACATCCTGTTCATTTTTCAACAATGCGCCATGTAACTTTGGCAGCAGACTTGCGCCGTCGCGCTTCAAATCTTCGGGGGTAAGGTCTTCGGCCAGAAGCAGTTTGAGCCAGTCGAGAACCTCAGAGGTGGAGGGCTTTTTCTTTAGCCCCGGTGTTTCGCGCAATTCGTAAAACTGGGTCAGGGCGGTGGTCAACAACCCTTCCTTTATGTGGGGGAAATGCACCGCAACAATGGCGCGCATGGTGTCAGGGTCAGGAAAGCGGATGTAGTGGAAAAAGCAGCGGCGCAAGAAAGCGTCTGGCAGTTCCTTTTCGTTGTTGGAGGTAATGATCACTACAGGGCGATGGCGGGCGCGGATGGTTTCGCCGGTCTCGTAGACGTGAAATTCCATTCGGTCGAGTTCTTGTAAAAGGTCGTTGGGGAACTCGATATCGGCTTTGTCGATCTCGTCGATCAGCAGAACGGTTTTTCCCATCGCTTCAAAGGCTTGCCAAAGCTTCCCCTTGCGGATGTAATTCCGCACATCCGAGACCCTTTCACCGCCAAGCCCGGCGCCAAGCTGACTGTCGCGCAGACGCGAAACCGCGTCATATTCATAAAGCCCCTGTTGTGCCTTGGTGGTGGATTTGATGTTCCATTCCACCATCGGCAACCCGAGGCTTGCCGCAACCTGACGCGCCAGTTCGGTTTTTCCGGTGCCAGGCTCACCCTTGACCAGAAGCGGGCGTTCCAATGTTACGGCGGCGTTGACCGCCACCGCCAGATCGTCAGGGACCACATAACTATCGGTGGACTGAAATATCACGGGGGTCTCTCCGAAAGGGGGGCACGATCATAGGTTACCGTTCGAAGGGCGGCCCCGCAAGGCGGCAGGCATCATCCCTGCTGGGCAAAAAGGGGGGAGTGACAACCCTCGTGCCATGCGCTAATGGAGCGCCGAGGAGAGCCTGATGATAGCGAAAGAAATCACAGCGCGGCCTGATTTTGGGGGAGGAGCAGCGATGAAACCCGAAGTATTCCTGCCCGAGAATTATCGGCCTGCCGAAGATGAACCATTCATGAACGACCGACAGCTGGAATATTTCCGCCGAAAGCTGCTGGGGTGGAAACATGAATTGTTGGAACAATCGAACGAAACCCTTGTGGGCCTATCGGAATCTGCACGCAATGTGCCCGACATCGCAGACCGCGCATCGGAAGAAACCGACCGGGCGTTGGAACTGCGCACGCGTGATCGGCAACGCAAGCTCGTCTCGAAAATCGACGCGGCGTTGCGCCGGATCGCCAATGGTGAATTTGGCTATTGCGAAACATCGGGCGAACCGATCAGCCTAAAGCGGTTGGACGCGCGGCCGATTGCAACAATGACGTTGGAGGCGCAGGAGCGCCATGAGCGGCGCGAAAGGGTGCATCGCGACGACTGAGTGCCGCGGACGGCGGTGGCCTATTGATTTGTCACAATGATATTTCGCCACCGAAGCTGCAGGGCCTCGGTGGCGTTTCGCTTTCAAGGAGGGTCCAATGCTGAGCGGACGTAAGGTGACTGTTGTTGGGGCCGGGATTGCGGGTTTGGCAGTGGCGCGGGCGCTGGCAATGCGCGGGGCCGAGGTGACAGTACTGGAACAGGCTGACGCAATCCGCGAGGTGGGGGCCGGGTTGCAGGTTTCGCCAAATGGCGTGCGGGTTTTGCGGGCTTTGGGCCTGGGCGAGGAACTGGCCAAGGCGGGGCCACGCGCTGAATCGGTTGAATTGCTTGACGGTGTCGGCGGGTCGCGGGTGGCACGGTTGGATCTGGGGTTGCTGCGTCCTGAAGATGAGTATCGCTTTATACACCGTGCCAGGCTGATCGAGCTTTTGGCAGATGGTGCGCGCAAGGCAGGTGCCCAGATCCATCTATTACAGAAAATTGACCGTATTGATCTAGGTATGGATCGTCGCCCGCAGGTGTGGACAACCCAAGGAACCCTGTTGGAAGCTGATCTTTTGATTGGTGCAGATGGGCTCCATTCACAGGTGCGTCAGGCCCTGAATGGGACGGTTGCACCCTTTTTCACCCATCAGGTTGCCTGGCGCGCGCTTATCCCTTGCGACCACAATGCCCCCCGGAAGGCGCAAGTGTTCATGGGGCCGGGGCGTCACTTGGTTAGCTATCCTCTGGGCGGCGGATTGCGCAATATAGTCGCCATAGAGGAACGCCGCCGCTGGGTCGAGGAAAGCTGGAACCTGCGCGATGACGCAACAACGCTGCGCGCGGCATTCCGCAATTTTTGCCCCCAGGTGCAGGACTGGCTGGCGCAGGTGAAGGAACCTTGGCTGTGGGGTCTGTTTCGGCATCCGGTGGCGCATCGTTGGCATGGTTCAGGCGCGGTTATTCTGGGCGACGCTGCCCATCCGACGCTGCCGTTTTTGGCGCAGGGCGCGGTCATGGCGTTTGAGGATGCCTGGGTGCTGGCCAAGATGCTGGACACCCATGATAGCGATGATGCTGCATTTGCGGCCTATCAGGCTCTGCGGCAACCGCGCTGCGCTGCCATTGTTGAGGCTGCCAGTCGGAATGCACGCAATTATCACCTAGCCGGTCTAACCCGCCGTGCAGCGCACCTTGGTCTGCGCGCGGCCTCGGTTTTGGCGCCGGGGCGGCTATTGGGGCGCTTCGATTGGGTTTATGGGCATGATGTAACAGACGGCACCGGGGCCTGATTTTTGGGCTTTTTTTGGCTTAAATACTCCCGCCGGAGGCTTTAACCGCAATGTCGGCGCCTCCGGCGGGAGTATTTAAGCCAAAAAAAAGCCACTCAGCAATCAAGTTCGATCCACACCGGAACATGGTCCGATGGTTTTTCGCGGGCGCGGATGTCCTTGTCGATGCCGCTGTCGGTCAGAAGATCGGCGGCCTGCGGGCTAAGCAGAAGGTGGTCGATGCGAATACCGTTGTTCTTTTCCCAGGCGCCGGCCTGATAGTCCCAAAAGCTGTAATGGCCGGGGGCGGGGTGAAGGGTGTGGAACGCTTCGGTAAAGCCCAGATTCAGGATCCGGCGGTAGGCCGCGCGCGAGGCGGGCAGGGCCAGCGCATCGTCGCGCCAGGCCTCGGGGCGGGCGGCATCTTCGTCTTGTGGGATGATGTTGTAATCACCGGCCATGACGACCGGGTCTTCGGTGGCCAGCAGGGCGCGGGCGCGGGCCTGCATCCGGGCCATCCAGGCCAGTTTGTAATCATATTTAGGGCCAGGAACGGGGTTGCCGTTGGGCAGATAGAGCCCGGCCACGCGCACGGCGGTTTTACCGATCACAGTGGCCTCGATCCATCGGGACTGTTCGTCGGTGTCATCGCCGGGCAAGCCGCGGGTCACATCCTCGAGCGGCAGGCGGGACAGGATGGCGACGCCGTTGAAGCCCTTTTGCCCATGTGTTTCAACGTGGTAACCCATGTCTTCAAAGACTTCGCGGGGGAAGGCTTCGTCCACGGATTTGATTTCCTGCAACAGTGCCACATCGGGGGTGGCCTCGGACAGCCAAGCGGGCAAAGCCTCGATTCGGGCCTTGATGCCGTTGATGTTGAAGGTGGCGATTTTCATGAGCGGACCTTTCGTTGCCGGTCCTTTCTAGGCGGCTTCGGCCCCATTGCCAAGCACGCCTGCGGTCAGCCACAGGGCATCCAGCGCGGCCAGTTCGACGGGATCAAAGCGGTCAAGCTGTTCCCAATACCGACCTGAGGGCACATGGTAGCGCAGGGCCGCTTCGCGCGCCAAGGCCGTGTCGGGCGGGGCGTAGGGTGCGGGGGTTCGCGGCAAATTGCCGGGGGCCGCACGGGGTAACAGCAGCCGGCTGGGCGCGTTCGAGAGGTTGACCACCGCGCAGCCTTGGCGTGCGGCGAGGACCCGCAGACGGGCGGATTTCGCCTCAAGCGATTGCAAGGTGATGTCTTGGCGCAGCGGGTCGGCGGTGCCGGTGCCGTAGAAATGTGTCGCGCCGGTTTCGGGGTAGGTCATGTCGCAGCCGAAAAAGG
>NZ_JBLJBV010000025.1:0-2883 GCF_047638075.1 Phaeovulum sp. | reverse complement strand
AAACTGGAAGCGTTGGGTGTTGAGGTGCCGACACTGGCCGATATGGAAGAGATCGAAATCTCGAACCGGCTTTACCGTGAAGATGGTGTCGATGTGATGACGGTGGTGCTACCGGGCAAAACGGCGGACGCACAGCATATTTCAGGGCCGGTCAGCTTTATTCTCAGTGCGCAGCGGTTGGTAACGGTGCGCCACCATGCGCCGCGGCCGTTCGACACCTTTGCGGCAAGGGCGACACGGTCGGTGGCGGGAATTGGCGGCACCGGTTCGGTGTTTCTGGGCCTGATCGAAGAGATCGTGGCACGGCAAGCTGACCTTCTGGAGGGGATTGGCCGATCCCTGGATGAGGTGTCTGCCTCGGTTTTGGGGGTGACGGGGCAGGGGCAAGCGGCGCTGCAATCGGCGCTTGCCGAGGTGGGCAGGCAGGGCGAAATGATCAGCCGTGTGCGGCTCGCGCTGTTGACGCTAGAGCGGGCGATGTCGTTTTACGTCAACACACTGGCATCCAACGCGGAAGGTCAGCGGTTGCGCGCGATCGTCGAGGGGCTGTTGCGCGATATTCAATCGCTGTCGGTGCAGTCTGATTTCCTGTCGTCACGGCTGGGTCTGTCGGTCGATGCGACGCTGGGGATGATCAATCTGGCGCAGAACGCGACGATCAGGGTCGTGTCGGTGGTGACGGCGCTGTTTTTGCCACCTACGATGATCGCCTCGACCTACGGGATGAACTTTCGCGTCATGCCAGAGCTGGATTGGACCTGGGGCTACCCGATGGCGCTGGGAATGATGGCGGGGTCGGTGCTGTTGACCTATCTGCTGTTGAAATGGCGCGATTGGCTTTAGGGCGGCTTACCGCTCTAGCAACAGCCGGTTGCGGCTGAAGCTGACATTGGCAAAGCGCGACAGGTAAGACATTCCCAGAAGCGATCCCTCCATCGCGCCATTATTGACCACGGCGCGCAGGTTTTCATCCGTCACCCCGCCCAGTGCAAACCGCTCGATGCGCACCGGTGCGGTGGCCACCAGACCGTTGGCGGTATTGGCCTGACCAAAATACGACAGCCCCGCCGTATCAATCCCGATGCGGCGGGCATCACGCTGGCTTAGCACGATGTCGGTGGCGCCGGTATCGACGACAAAGCGCACCGCAACGCCGTTCAGGTCCGCGACAAGGTAGAAATGCCCGTCTGCGGCAATCGGCACCTCTATCTGGCCATCAGAGGCGACCGATTGTTGCGGTGTTACGTTATGGCGGATGTCAGACCACAGCCCCGCCCCCGCGATCACACCCACAAAGATCAGCCCCCAGACCACAGCCTGCTGGGCCACACGGCCCGGACGGCGGCGAAACTCAACCGCCAGATAGCCGCCAACCACCGCCAGTAGCAGCACAAAATAGATCAGCCGGGGGTAGAGATCTGCGCCCATTGCGCCCTCCTTTGGGGCCTCGCCTAAGGTCTGATATAGGCAGGTTTCGGCACAATGTCAGGGGTCAGGCGCCAAAGACCCCCGCGCCCCGCAGCCCGTCCAGGATGAACTGCATCGCCAAAGCGGCCAGCAACATGCCCAAAAGGCGCGTGACCACCATGGTGCCGGTGCGCCCCAATGCGCGCTCGATCGGGGAGGCGGCCAGAAACAGGACCAGAACGCAGGCCAAAACCACCAGCATCACCAAAAGCACCGCGATCAGATGGGTCCAGTCACCGCCGTCCTGCCCGGCCAGCAGAATCATTGTGGCCAGCGCCCCTGGCCCCGCAATCAGCGGTGTGGCCAGTGGAAAGATTGATGGATCATCGGCCTGATGGGCAGGGTTTTGCCCCTCACGACGCTGCGTGCGCCGTTCAAACAGCATGTCCAGCGCGGTCAGAAACAGCAAGACCCCGCCCGCAATCCGAAAGGCCGGCATCGAAATACCAATAGCGCTTAAGAGGGCGTCACCGAAAACGCCAAACAGTGTCAGCAACAGCGCCCCCGTCATCAGCGCCCTGATGCCGACCCGGCGCCTTGCCCGTGGCTCCATCCCTTGTGTCAACGCGATGAAAACCGGTGCAAGACCGATCGGATCCACCACGACGAACAAGGTCGCAAAAGCGGTTATATAGTCTGCACCGCTCATCTCATTTCCATATCCCAGGCCATCTTGACCCCCATCCTATCCGCACCCCTGTCGGCTGGCCAGCGCCGGGGGCGTAAAAAATCCGGGGTATTTGGTGGAATGGGGCTTTGATTGATCCGCTCAAAGCCATAAATGGATGCGTAGATATGCTGGCGGGGCCTTGGCCACCGCTACGGGGAGAATGAGATGCTCAACAACATTGGCCTTCCGGGGCTGCTACTTATTGCGATCGTGGTGCTGGTCCTGTTCGGACGGGGCAAGATCTCATCGCTGATGGGTGAGGTCGGCAAAGGCATCACCGCCTTCAAGAAAGGCGTGAAAGAGGGCTCGAAAGAGATCGAGGATGCTTCGGTCGATGCCGCGCGCGACGTGACGCCGGAAAACGAAAAAGACAAGGTCTGAACCGGGCGGCCCTTGACCGGGCCGGAGCGGGGCCAGGGGGCCTGAAAATCCATGTTTGACATTGGTTGGAGCGAGCTTCTGCTGATTGGCGTCGTGTCGCTGATTGTGGTGGGGCCAAAAGATCTGCCTGGAATGTTTCGCACGCTGGGGCGGTTTACCGCGAAAGCACGCAGCATGGCGCGCGAATTTTCGCGCGCGATGGAAGACGCCGCCAACGAAAGCGGGATCAAGGAAGCCGCGGACGACATGAAAGACCTCAAGGGGTTGGTGTCAAAAAAATCGCTGGGCCTAGACGCCTTGGAAGACGCGGCAAACAGATTTGAGAAGTGGGATCCAAAGCTGCCCGGCACCGCGAAACAGGCAAC
>NZ_JBLJBV010000024.1:0-2999 GCF_047638075.1 Phaeovulum sp. | reverse complement strand
GGCTTTGGCGCGGCCACGGAAACCGGGCGCCGGTTGCAGGCGCTGGCCGCACCGCTGGATATTCCGCCGTTGGAACCGATCCCGCCGGACCATGTGCTGACCCGCACCTTTTATCTGCTCCAGGATTTTCCGGGCCGCTATTCGGGCCAGACCATTTGGGTCGAGGCCGCCCCCCCCGATGCCGAACTTGCCGAGGGGATGCCCTTTCGCAACCTCAATGACGGCGTGACGCCGGTGGTGATTGGCGGAAACGACTGGGCGTCGGCATGGGCGGTCGATGCGCGCGGCCTGCCGATGTTTCCGGTGGGGCGCGGGCAGGGCGGCGAGCGTCAGCGCGAGATTGCCTTTCGCTTTGGCGTCAATATCGTGATGCATGTGCTGACCGGCAACTACAAATCCGATCAGGTCCATGTGCCGGCGCTGCTGGAAAGGCTGGGGCAATGAGCGGGCTGAGCGTGATCTTTGCGCCGTTACTGGCCTGGCCCCTGATCTGGGCGGGCGCTGCGGTGGCGCTGGTGCTGCTGGCGGTCGCGCTTTGGCGGGGGCTGGCGGGGTGGGCGCTTCGGGCGCTGGCCGCCGGGGTGCTTTTGGTCGCGCTGGCGCAGCCCGCCGTTCAGCGCGAGGAAAAAACCCCGCTTTCCGATATCGTGCTGCTGGTCGAAGATCGCAGCGCAAGCCAGACCTTGCCCGGCCGCGCCGATCAGACCGGCCGCGCGGTGGCCGCGATGCAGGGTGAACTGGCCGCGCTGCCGGGGGTTGAAACGCGGCTGATCCGGGTAGGCGACGGCGCTGAAAACGCAGGCACGCTGGTGGCCACCGCCCTGGCCGAGGCACTGGCCGAAGAGCCGCGCGCGCGCGTTGCGGGTGCGATTGTGGTCACTGACGGGCAGGTGCATGACGCCGCCCTTGCGCCCGACATGCCCGCACCGCTGCATGTGTTGCTGACCGGCCAGCCCGACGATTGGGACCGCCGCCTGGTCATCCAGACTGCGCCCGCCTTTGGCATCATCGGTGAGCCGGTGTCGATACGGCTTCGGGTTGAGGATCAGGGTGCCGTGCCGCGCGGCACGCCCACGCTGGCCGACCTGACAATCAGCATCGACGGTGAACCCGCCAATACCTATCAGGTGCCCGTCGGTGAGGATATGGAACTGCCGTTGACCCTTAACCATGGCGGCCAGAACGTGGTGCAACTGACGCTGGCCCCGGTGGCGGGCGAATTGACAGACCGCAACAATGAGGCGGTGGTGCAGATCAACGGCGTGCGCGACCGGCTGCGGGTGCTTTTGGTTTCGGGCGAGCCCCACGCGGGCGAACGGACCTGGCGCAACCTTCTGAAATCTGACAGCGCGGTTGACCTTGTGCACTTCACCATCCTGCGCCCGCCGGAAAAACAAGACGGTGTGCCGGTGGCTGAATTGTCGCTAATCGCCTTTCCGACGCAAGAGCTGTTCGTTGACAAGATTGACGAATTTGACCTGATCATCTTTGATCGCTACCGCGCAAGGGGTATCCTGCCCGCCGTCTATTTTGACAATATCCGTGATTATGTGACCCGCGGCGGTGCCGTGCTGATTGCCGCCGGGCCCGAGTTTGCGACGGTGGAAAGCCTTTATCAGACCTCGCTGGCGGATATTCTTCCGGCGCGACCAACGGGCAAGGTGTTGGACGGGGCCTATCTGCCGCGGGTCTCGGCGCTGGGGGCGCGCCACCCGGTCACGGCCGCGCTGGAAGGCGCGCCGACCGATGACCCGGCCGCGCCGCATTGGGGCCGCTGGCTGCGCCAGTTGGACCTTGGCGGCGCGCGCGGGCAGGTGGTGATGGAGGGTGTCGATCACAAACCGCTTTTGGTGCTGGACCGGGCGGGCGAGGGGCGGGTGGCGCTGCTGGCCTCGGATCAGGCGTGGCTTTGGGACCGGGGCTATGAGGGCGGCGGCCCGCAACTGGAACTGCTGCGCCGGATTGCCCATTGGGCGATGAAGGAGCCCGAGCTTGAGGAAGAAGCCCTTTATGCAGAGTTGGAGCCGGGCAGCCTGACGCTGACTCTGGTGCGGCGCACGATGGCCGAAGCGGCAGGCCCGGTCGCGGTGACAGGCCCCGATGGACAAGACTATTCGGTGCCGCTGGAGGAAACCGCGCCCGGCCGCTTTACCGCCCGCTGGAGCGCACCCCAAGCCGGGCTTTACCGGCTGAAGCAAGATGATCTGGAACGGGTGGTGGCGATGGGTCCGGCCAGCCCACGCGAGTTTGAGGCGACGATCGCAGATGAGGCACCCCTGGCGGCAGCGATTGTGGCGGCGAACGGGTCTGCTTACCGCTTGTGGGACGGTGTTCCCGATGTGCGCGCAGTGCGCGCGGGCCGCGCCAGCGCCGGGCGCGGCTGGATCGGGATCACGCCGCGCGGGGCGTCGGCCACCACAGACATCACGGTTGCGCCACTGATGCCCGCGTGGGTTTGGCTTGTCCTCTCAGCAGCACTAAGCATCGCGGCCTGGGTGATCGAAGGGCGCGGCCGCAAACGCGCGGTTTGACCCAGATCAACGCGAGGTCAACAGAAATGTGGTTGTGGTGCACCTGAACCGCGCCGACTTCAGGCCGGCCATTCCTGCTGTGATAACAAGGGGTGTTCCGGGCTTGTCTGTCCGTTGCTAAGTTGCCAAAAAGATCGACGAAAACGCCTGGCCCAGAGACGGAAATACGGCACCCCAGCGTTTTGGAAACAACGGCTAAACGCTATAATTTTGTGAGGTACCATGACCGAACCCAAAGGTTACTCTGCTGCCCAGATCTGGCTTCACTGGGTTGTTGCTGGATTGATCGTGTTGCAGTTCACGCTGAACGGGGCAATGGCCCGTGCGTGGAACGCCTTTGAAAAGGGCGAACAGATAGCGTTCAACCCCATGGTGGCCCTGCACGTTTTTGGCGGCATCCTGATTTTGGCGCTGGTCGCGTGGCGGCTTGCGCTGCGGGCGCGTCGCGGGGCGCCACCGCCCCCCGCC